>JAKATE010000010.1 GCA_021828085.1 Thermoplasmata archaeon
CTTTCTCCCCGGCCCAGCCTTCCCCGTGGATACCCCAACTCCCCGCTCCTACGCTCCAACCCATCGCGCAGTCCGGCGCGGACTCCATCGCGGTCCCCAGCACGAGCGACGGACAGGTCGTCGACATGGCCGCGATCATCAGTGTCCAGGGGGGCGACCCCAACCAACCCTTCACCTACACTTGGAGAACGGACGATGGAATGACCTACTCCGTGGTCGGGGGCCCTGACTCGAGCATCAGTCACTGGTTCCAGACCCCCGGGCCGCACACCATCTCCGTGACCGTTTCGCAACCCGGGGTCAAGCCCATTCAGGAAACCTTCACCCAGCTCTGAGGAGGGAGTGACGGAGGGGCGCCGCCCCTTCCCGTGCCCTGGAGAGGGAGCCCCGGGGAGGGGCCTCCCTTCGGGGGCCGACCCGTGGGCCCCGGTTCGCTGCTGTCCGATCCCCTCTCCGAGGCTCGGGCTCGACGGGGCATGCTCCGGTGATGCGCGGTCACCGGCGAGGAGAGTCGATCGCCCCCGGGGGCCCTTCCGCCGGGATTCTCCGCTCCGCGGGGCGACTCCCCCAACCGTTTTAGTGGGAGGGGACCCTCGGCGCGGCACCTGGGGAAGTGCCCGGGCGGGTCGTCCGATCTGGGAGGCAAGCCAACGGGCATGACGGGGAACATCGCGTCACCCACGAACGACGTGAACACCATCCGCAACTATGCCCCGGGGTCACCCGAGCGCGAAGCGCTCGGGAAGGAGCTTGAGCGTGTGCCCGGCGCCCCCGCGGAGATTCCCCTGATCATCGGCGGGCGGGAGGTCCGAAGGGGAGAGCCTCTCGACATCGTCTGCCCGGACGACCAGAGCGTCGTGCTGGCCCATGCGTATCTCGCCGGTCCCGAGGAGCTCACAGCGGCCGCGGACTCCGCGGCCGAAGCGTGGTGGGCCTGGGCGGAGCTCGACCCGTCGCGCCGCCTCGCCGTCTTCGAGAAGGCCGCGGAGCTGCTCTCGGGACCCCGCCGAACGCGCAACATCGCGGCGATCATGCTCAATCACTCCAAGAACCCCTACGAGGCCGAGATCGACCTCGCCGAGCTCGTGGACTTCTGGAACTTCAATGCGTACTTCGCCCGCCAGATCTACGAGATCCAGCCCGACCAGTACCCCGGAGAGACGAACCGTTTCGACTGGCGACCGCTGGAGGGGTTCGTCCTCGCGGTCCCCCCGTTCAACTTCTACTCCATCGCGGGAAACCTGCCCACGGCCCCGGCGATGCTCGGGAACGTCACGCTCTGGAAGCCGGCGCGGGCGGTGGTCCTCTCCAACTACGAGATCTTCCGGGTGCTCCAGGAGGCGGGGCTCCCCCCGGGAGTGATCAGCTTCGTGCCCTTCGCCAGTTCGAACGCTCCTGTCCTGCTCGACCGCCCCGATCTGGCCGGGATCCATTTCACCGGGAGCTACGACACCCTCGTTTCGATCTGGCGGCGCGTGGGGGAGAACATCGGACGCTACCGGAACTTCCCGAGGATCGTGGGGGAGACCGGCGGGAAGGACTTCATCTTCATGCATCCGTCGGCCGACGCCCGCGGGACCGCGCTGAACCTGCTCCGGGGAGCCTTCGAGTACCAGGGCCAGAAGTGCTCGGCCTGCTCCCGGGCCTATATCCCGGAAAGCCGGTGGCCCGAGGTCCGGGCCCTTCTCCAACAGGAGGTGCCGAAGCTCACGATGGGTCCGGTCCGGGACCTCTCCAACTTCCTGGGGGCGGTCATCGACCGAGCCGCCTTCGAGAAGATCGAAGGTTACCTCGACTTCGCACGGCAGCACCCCGAAGAGTACTCCTTCGTGGTGGAGGGGAAGGCCGACGGCACGCGGGGCTGGTTCCTCGGGCCGACCGTGGTTGAGACCACCGACCCCCAGGGGAAGCTCATGTCCGAGGAGATCTTCGGGCCGGTGCTGACCGTGTTCGTCTACCCCGACGCGAAGTACGAGGAGACGCTCTCGCTCTGCGACCGCACCTCCCCGTACGCGCTCACCGGGGCGATCTTCGCCAACGACCCGGCGGCGGTGGAGGGCGCCCAGCAGGCCCTTCGCTACAGCGCCGGCAACTTCTACGTCAACGACAAGCCGACGGGGGCGGTGGTGGGCCGCCAGCCCTTCGGCGGGGCGCGCCGGTCCGGCACCGACGACAAAGCCGGCTCGGTGGTGAACCTCTTCCGCTGGTTGAGCCCCCGCAGCATCAAGGAGTCCAACGTTCTCCCCGACGATTGGCGTAGGTCCTTTCTGGGCTGATCCCGCGGCGGGCTCCTTCCGAGGCGCGAGCGCCGGGAGATCGTCCGTCCGCGAACGGTTCGCGCGATGGAGCCCCCTCGCTCAGAGGTCCGGGGAGACGGGCGGAGCCTCCATCGGCACCGCCCGGAGTGGAGCCCGGGGGCGAGGGGAAGGACGCCGGCCGGCCAGCTCGAAGAGGGCCAAGCCGGAGAGGATGATCGCGAGCCCGACCCCTTCGATCCAGCCCGCGCTCTCGCCCAGCAGGGTCACCCCGACCAGGAGGGCCACGATGGGGATCAGGTAGTTCACGAGGTTCGCGGAGACGGCTCCGGCGTTGTGGATCATCCGGAAGAAGATCGCGTAACCGGCCACCACGCTGAAGAGCGCGAAGTACGCGAGCGAGGAGACGGTGGGGAGGGTCTCCGCAAGCGTGTAAGGGCCCGCCACGATGATCATCGCGAACCCCGAGAGCCCGGCCGCACCGGCGAACTGGGCCGCCTGCCCGTAGCGGCCCTCTCCCTCGGGTCGGTAGCGGCTGACCAGGACCGTCCCCACGGCCTGCGAGGCTGCCCCGCCTAGGATCGCGGCGAAGGCGACGGGGTTGCTGAGGAGGGTGGTCCCCGCCGCGCCGATCTCCAGCAGCAGTACCCCGGAGAACCCGACCAGGAGTCCGCCAATGCCGAGGGCTCGGAGACCGCTGGAAGCGCCCAGGGCCAGGGCCCCGAGCACAGCGATGAGCGGCGTCGTCGCGTAGATGACCGAGGCGAGGCCTCCCGTGGTGAACTGGACGCCCCAAAAGAGCAGCACGTTGTTCCCCCCGATGAGCAAACCCCCGAGAGCGGCCGAGGAGGCCAGCGAGCGCGCGGAGGGCCAGGGGGCTCCTGACAGGACTCCGAGCGCCACTCCCACCAGGGTGGCCAGGGCGAGGGCGAAGGTGAGCAAGGTGAAGGGCGCGGCTCCCTCGTGGATCCCCCAGCGGGCGATCGGGAAGGTCGCTCCCCAGAGCCCACCCAGGACTAGCAGCATCAACAGCCCCGGCACCCTTGTTCCGGAAGGGTTCTTCGCAGACCTCCCCGGAGGGGCTTCGACGTGCGACATCCTGGGAAAAATCGTCGCCCGGTCGGATGTAGGCCGAGTGAAGCGGACCTGACGTGTCGGGGAAGAGCGGTCCGGGGGGGCCCTTCTCTCGCGCGGCTTTTACGGAGAAACGCCTCCACCTTACTCGTGGCCGGCTCCCTCCCTCCGGGCTGGAAGGACTACCTCCGCGAGCTGGGGAGCACCCAGGGAACGGCCGGAAAGCGCCGGGGCGCCTACTGGCAGGGAGAGGTCCAAGGGCGGCGGGTCCTTTGGCGCTCGGTGGAGACCCCACAGGGACCGGGCTTCCTTCTCTTTCCCCCTCCCTCCCGGCGGGGGACCCAGGGTTGGGAACTCTATCTTCCCCCCGCGGCCCGCCCCTCCCTCCCTCTGCGGGCGGCCTTGGTCGATCTGAGGCGAACGGTCCGGCCCCCTCTCCTCACACTTCCCGAGCGAGTCCTGGGCGTGCCCGATGGGTCGCTCGGACGAACGCTCAGGGGCCTGGGGTTCCGTCGCATCCGTCGGCAGCGGCTTTCCCTTCCCCTCCCCGTCAATCGCGAGCGCCCCACTCCCCCGGGAGTCCGCCTGCGCTCTGCGAGCCCTGGAGACCTGCCGCGCATTGTCCGCCTATCCGGAGAAGCTTATCGCGACCACATCGACGAAGCCTTTGGACCGGGGGCCAACGTTCGGCTCTTCGGGCCAGCGTATCTGACCGCCCTTTGGAGCTCGCGCTACGGCCTTCTCGACCGGAAGAGCTCCTCGGTGGCGCTTCGCTCCGGACGGTTGGTCGGGGTGGTGTTGGTGACCCGAAGACCGAACCCGCACATCCAGGAGCTCTCGGTGCACCCGTCGCACCGGGGCCGAGGGATCGGCTCGGCGCTGCTCGGTCGGGTCTTTCGGGAGTTGCGTCGGGCGAAACAGGAGGAGGTCTCCCTCGGGGTGACCCTGGAGAACCCCACCGGTGCCTACCGGTGGTACCGCAGACTGGGCTTCCGTCCCGTGCCCGGGTCCCGGGGAAGGATCGAGGGGGTGTGGATCAACGAGACGGGGAGACGGAGGCTCAAGCTGCGGGTCCTCCACGAGGGGACTAGGGGGCGCGCCGGGGTGCGCCGCCCGGCCCGCCCGTCTGACCGACGCGGAAGCGCAGGTAGATCGCGACGAGCATGAGCAGCACGAAGACCAGCGGCAGGACCAGGCCGAGCGGGTCCGGGAGGATATCCGAGACGAAGGCCGCCGCGAAGAAGATGATGGCGAGGGCCGTGAAGAGGGAAGCTGACGGTGTCCCGGCCGCCCCTTCCCCCGGTACCGAAGGCATGGGATCCCTTGGAGGGGCGAGCCACCGAACCTTGAAAGGTCTGAGCGGAACCCTGCGAGGTCGCCGGGCAGGCCCGGCCCTCCGCCACCTTTGGGAGGGGAGGAACCATCTCCCCGGCGAGCCTCTGGCCACGGACCGAGGTGAACGCGCCTGAGGGAACCGGGGACCCCCGGCTCCGATCTCCCGGGGGGGAGCGGAGGGGGATGAGCGCTCATGCGGGCCGGCTCGTGGTCCTCTCCGAGGAGGACCCGGTCGCCCAGGGGGTGGGGGAGGCCCTCGGCCCCGGTCGGACCACGGGAGAGCGGGTCGGCGGCGCCTTCGTCTACGACCTCGGCGACGGGCTCTTCCTGCTCAAGCGCCCGGGCCTTCACATCCACGATGAGACCCTCGGCCCGGAGCTTGCCGACGCGCTCCCCTGGAGCCCGGAAGCGGTCATCTTCCCTTCCGTGCACCGGAGCGAGAGCGGCCGAGCGTGCCTCACCGCCCACCCCCTGGGGAACCTGGGATCCGAAGCGACCCTCGGGGGTCAACCCCGTCGGCTCGTGCCGGTCCCCGCCCGTCTGCTCAGCGCCACCCTGCTCGCTCTCTCGGAAGCTTCCTCCCGCGTGGGGCTGCCCGCCACATTCGAGGCGACGCACCACGGGCCCGGCTTGGATCTCCCCGCCTTCTTCGTGGAGGCGGGGGCCTCCTCCGAGGTCTGGAAGGACGCCCGCATCCATCGGGAGATCGCCGCTGTCGTCCGAGCGCTAACGCCGGAGCCGCTGCGGGAGGACCCCATCGTGATCGGGGTGGGCGGAGGGCACTATGCCCCCCGTTTCGGGGACCTGGTCCGCCTGCGTCACCTGGCGGTCGGGCACATGGTCCCCCGCCATCAGGAGGGAGGGCTGGATGGAGCCCTCTGGGCGGAACTCGTTCGGGCGACGCCGGGGGTCTCGGGGGTGCTCTTCGCCTCGGCGCCCTCCCCGCTCAGCGCTCCTCCCCCGAGGAGCGTGCCGGTCCTTCCGGAGGGCGCCCTTGCCCTCCGAGCTTCGCCGGGCAACGGACCGGCGGGGCGATCGAGCGCCCCCGGGAAGGGACTCACTCCTTGAGCTTGCGCTTGGGGGCCCGGGGTCGGTAGACGAAGGCGCCGCTCTTGTAGACCGTCTTCCCGAGCCGCAGGTCCCGGATGGCCGCGTACTTCGGGGCCTTCTCGGTGCTCATGAGGGTGTCGATCACCTGCCGGAAGAGGGCGCTCTGGTTGATCTCCGGGTGCCGCTCCAGGAACAGGTTCTGCTGGCGGGTGATGGTGATGTTCTTGCGGAGCATCCCCTCGTCTCCGACGCTCCGGTTGCCGCGTCCAGGCATGAGAATGCGCATGGATACGTGCTATTTAGCCGTTGTCGTCCGAGAAGCCTCGGGGGGGCCGTCCACAGGGCCCCGTTCCGCTCCCCGCCGTCGGTCCTCGTGTCCTAGGGGGGGGCGCGGTCCACGACCCCCCGGGGGGGCGGCCCACCGCGCCGGGGCGGTGGACCGCTCGCCACGACCCAGGGGGGACCCGGCGCGAGGAGGTGCCGCTCGGCCACCTCCCGGAGCTCGTTCGGGGAGAGTCCCCGGAGGACGCTGGGCCAGGTCAGCGGATGGTCCAGGGGGAGATCGAAGAGGGCCACCTCGGCGGCGAGCCCATGGGCTTGCCGGGCGGACTCCCAGAGGAGTGGCTGGCTCCCCAGGAGGCTCTCCCGGATGCCGTCGAGCTCCGAGCGGGGAATGCGGTGCTCGGCGAGCGACGCGCACTCCTTCCTCAACATCTTCTCGACGACCCGGGCATGGCGGAGATCGGTCCCGGCCTCGGCGACGAAGAGGCCACCCCCCTGGAAGGACTCCAGGGAGCTACCCGCATCGTAGGCGAACCCGTGACGCTCCCGGACCCGCTGGAAGAGCCGGGAGATGACCGGGCGCCCCCCGAGGACCTCGTTGAGCAGGTAGAGCGCGGGGAAGGAGGGATCGCTCCGCGCGGGGGTCGCGCGGCCGAGCAGCACCTCCACCTGGGCGGTCCCCGGGATGGGTCGGTAGATCCACTTACGCGGGGCGGGGGGAAGGCGGTCCGGGAAGTTCAAGGGTCCCAGCCCTGGCCCCAGGGAGAGCACCCCGAAGGTCCGCTCCAAGAGGGAAAGGAGCCTCCTTTCGGGAGTGGCCGACGTCACCACGAGCTTCGCGTCCGATGGGAGGAGGAAGCGGCGGTGGAAGTCGGAGAGCGACGCCTGGGAGAGGTTCCCGAGGCTCGTCTCCGTCCCCAGGGGGTCCCGGTGATACGGGTGGCCGACGGGGAAGACGTTCTCCACCAAGGTCCTCTCGGCGAGCTCCTCGGGCTCCGATCGCTGGCGCAGCAGGGCCTCCCGATGCTGTCGGAGGACCCTTTCGATCTCGACCGTCTCGAGCCGGGGTCCTTCCACGGCCTGCGCCAGTAGCCCCAGGATCCTCTCCTCGGCGTCCATGGGACCGCCGACCTGGGCGTGGAAACCCTCCCAGTCCGCCGCAGCCCGAAAGGTGGAGGCGTTCTCATCGAGGGTGCGGGCGAACTCACGCTTGTCCAATCGGGTGGTCCCCGCCCGGAGCAATGCCGCCAGGGCGGTCGCAGCCCCCTCTTGACCGTCCGGGTCCCTCGCACTCCCCCCCAAGGTCAGCCACGAGGCGCTCAGGGTGACCGTGCCCGGGGGCGAGGGTTGGAGATAGACCGTGAGGCCGTTGGAGAGGGTCTCCCGGGAGAGCTCGCGCGGGTCGCGCGCGAGGGGATTCTTTCGTCTCATCCCCGTTTGCCCCCGGTCCCGGGGCCGGCGCGCGGGGGCTCGACCTCGTAGTGGACGATGTTCAAGGAACGGTCGGTGAACAAGCGCTGGGCGCTCTGCTGGAGCTCGGTCGGGGTGACCCGGAGGGCGCGGCGGAAGAGCCGATCCTCGAGCCCGAGGTCTCCGAGCGCCCAGAAGAACCCTACCCGGAAGGCCGAGCCGGTGGCTCCCTCGCGGGCCAGCACGCTCCCCCGAACGAGGCGCTCCTTGAGGTGGCGTAGCTCCTCCGGAGGGACGGGGTCTCGGGATGTGCGTTCGATCTCCTGGAGGAGGCGTTCCTCCAGGCGGGGGAGCTCCACGCCAGGCGCGCACTGCGCATACACGGTGAAGAGCCCGGGGTGCACCCGGGGGGCGTACTGGCTCGTCGCCCTGGTGGCGAGCCCTTCGTCCACGAGCGCCTGATAGAGCCGGGCCGTAGGGTGCTCGCGCTCTTCGAAGCGCGAGCCGCCGGTGGGAAAGAAGGAGTTGTCCCCCCCGAGGAGTAGGTCCAGGAGGAGCAGGCTCGCGGCCTCCGGCTCCGAGGCCGCCGCGGAGCGCCAACCTAAACGCAGCAGAGGGGTGGAGCCCGGCCCGCGCAGCGTGGAGATCCGCCGCCCGGTCTGGGCCGGTTCGCGGTCCTTCACGAGAGGATCCTCGACGGGGTGATGGATCCGGCCGAAGAGGCGGCGGACGTGAGGGAAGGTCTCGCGCGGGTCGAAGCCGCCGCTCACCACGAGGCAGGCGTTCTCCGGGCCGTAGAAGCGGTGGTAGAAACTCGAAAGGTGTTCCCGGTCCATGGCCCGGATGTCCTCGGCGTACCCCAGGGCATCCCAACGGTACGGATGGCGCCGGAAGGCGAGGGCGTAGAGCTCCTCCTCCGACCGGAAACCCGGATGGTTCTCGTTCCCCTCCCTCTCCGAGAGGACCACCGAGCGCTCCCGGTCGATCTCACGTTCCGGGAGGGTCGCGCCGACCAGGCGGTCCCTCTCGATCGAGAGGGGGATGTCCAGATGCTCTCGGGGGACCGTGCTGAAGTAGGCGGTGAAGTCATTGTCGGTGAAGGCGTTGAGGATCCCCCCGACCCCCACCAGCGCCCGGTCGATGGCCCCTGCGGGGTAGTGGGGGGAACCCTTGAAGAGCATGTGCTCGAGCCAGTGGGCGGCTCCCGTGCTCCCTTTGGGCTCGTTCTTCGAGCCGACGCGGTGCCAGACCCAGACCGAAGCGACCGGGGAGAGGGGTCGGGGGAGGAGCAGGACCGTGAGACCGTTCTCGAGGCGTCTCCGAAGGGTGGGGGGAGGAGGGACCCGTTGCACGTCTCGTCCAAAGGGGCCCGCATTTAAGCGCGTCTCCTCCTCTTCCTCCGAAGAGAGCGCCCACGAAGGCCTCCCCGTCGGTGACCTCTCCTCTCCGCGCGTCGAAGGAGAGAGGAGCACCGAGGGCGGGCGGCCGCTCCCCGCTCCTTCCCAGGCAAGGGCGCAGCGGCCTCCCTTCGCGCGAGAACGCCCTGTTCGGGACCCGGGTCGCTTTCCCGCCCTCGGCAAGGTCTCCGGCCCTTGAGCCGGGAAAGGTTAAGGGGACCCTCCGAGGTCCGGCCCTTGTGGGCCCCTACCTCAGGCTGCTGCGGCCGGGCAACAGCCTCATCGGTCTGGTCGGGACCGTGGTCGGCGGTTACGCGGTCTACGGCTTCAGCGCCCTGGGCGGATGGAGACCCCTCCTCACCCTCCTCCTCGCCGGGCTGACCACCTTCCTCGTCACCGGTGCCGGCAACGTGCTCAATGACTTCACCGACCGGGACGAGGACAAGGTCAACCATCCGGAGCGCCCCATCCCCTCGGGGGAGATCGGGGCGGACTCGGCAAGGCGCTACGCCCTCACCCTCTTCGTGGCCTCCCCCTTCCCCCTTCTGCTCGCCGGTTTCCTGGCCCCCTCGGGCTGGGAGCTTTCCGGAGGGCTCCTCCCCCTAGGTCTCTGGGCGCTCGCCGTGGCCCTGCTGCTTTCGTACGAGGGTTACACGAAGGCTCGCGGACTGGCCGGCAACGCGACGGTGGCGTTCCTCACCGGGGAGGTCTTCCTCTTCGGCGCCGCCGTGGTGGGGCGGCCGCTCAGCGCGCTCGCGCTCACCGGGATGGCCGCGCTCGCGACGCTCTCCCGCGAGGTGATAAAGGACATGGAGGACCTCGAGGGGGACCTGAGCCGGAAGACGCTTCCGCGTACGCTCGGGCTTCGGACCTCCTCCGTCGTCGCCCGGGCAAGTGTTGCCCTTGCTCTGGCCCTGAGCCCGGTCCCGCTACTGACCTTCCTCCCCTTCGGCTCGGGCGCGTCCATTATCTACCTGGTCCTGGTGCTGGCCAGCGACGTGGTCTTCGTCGGGTCGGTCCTCGGCCTTCCCGGCCGGCTGCATGAGGGGCAGACGCTGTCGAAGGTGGCGATGGTCCTCGCCCTGGGAGCCTTCCTGGGAGCCGCGTTCCGATGAGCGATCCTCCCGCCCGGTCTCCACCCCCCTCGGGGCGCTTCCGGCCGTTCCTGCCTTGGCTCCAGAGCCAGCTGCGCGCGGGACCGTTGCACTTCACCCTCCTGGACCCGGAGAAGACCCCCGGGGAGCGGGCGGGGATCGTCGCGCGCCAGGCGGAGCGGCTGGGCACCCACGTCATCCTTCTCGGCGGCTCCACCGGCATCCGGCCCGAAGGCATGGGGGAGGCGGCGGACGCCATCCACGCCTCCACCCGGCTCCCGGTCGTGGTCTTCCCCCAGGGCGCCGAGTCGATCACCCCGCGCGCGGACGCGCTGCTCTGGATGAGCCTGCTGAACTCCCGGAGCCTCCGGTGGGTCATCCGGACGCACGCGGCCAGCTCGTTGCTGGTCCGCCGTCTGGGGATCCCCACCGTGGGACTGGGGTATCTCATCATCGCCCCCGGCATGAAGGTCGGAGAGGTCGGGGAGGCCGACCCCGTCCCGCGCGACCGGCCGGACCTCGCCGCCGGGTGGGCGCTCGCCGCCCAGTACCTGGGCATGCCGCTCATCTACCTCGAGGCCGGCTCGGGCGCCCCGGAACCGGTCCCAGCCGCGGTCGTCCGTGCCGTCCGTGAGGTCCTCGAGGTCCCGCTCCTCGTCGGAGGGGGCATCCGCCGGTCCGAGCAGGCCCGGGGGCTCCTCGACGCCGGGGCCCAGGTGCTCGTGACCGGGACCGTCGTGGAGGAGGAGGGGGAGACCCCGCTACGGGCGATCATCGAAGAGGTGAACCGGCGTCGTGTCGTCGCATCCTGAGCCCGGGGCCCCCCAGACACGGGAGAAGCAGTACAACCCGCACCGCCGGAGCAGCCGCTTCCGGATGCGCGCGCCCGGGGCCGGTCTGAGCGCGCTGGGGGTCCTTGCGCTGAGCGTCGTCCTCGCCTTCTTGGCCTTCCTTCCGCCAGTCGGCTGGCCGGTCCCGGCCTGGGGGACGGGCGCGGGGATCCTCGTCGGCTGGAGCCTCTTCGCGATCCCGCTGCTGGCGGGGGCGTTCATCACCTACCCTCTGGGCCAGGGCGCACAGGCCAGCTTCACCCTCCGCCGTTCGCTCTTCCTCGCCCTCACGTCGGCGGCGGTCTTCACCGGGATGCTCATCCTCTGGAGGCTCGGCTCCATGGCCCTGGGCTACCTCAGCGTCGAAGGGGTGCTCCTCCTGGGGTTCTCCGTGACGTTCTGGTTCCGGCTGATCGTCCTTGAGCCGCTCCTCGAAGGCCGGCGGAGCTACGCGCTGCTGGTCGGCCTGGTCACCCCTCTCCTCGGGATGGCCGGGACCTTCGGCCTCGAAGGCCTGACCCTCCTTCGGGTCGCGGAGGCCGTCCTCTTCCTCGCCCTCTCCTTCCTTGCCGCGGCGGCGGTGCTCTGGGTCACCGACCGGCCCATGCGCAGGGAGTTCGGCACCGGCGGAGTGACGCTGCTGCAGCCGCTGATGGCCCACATGAACCATCGCGACCCCCAGGGCCAGGCCCGGATGGAGGCCTTCTTCGAGAGCGTCTCCATCGAGGAGGACCTCCGGCTGGACTTGGTCTACTTCGAGACCGAGGGGAACGCCCCGGTGGTGCTGGTCGCCCCTTCGGTCCATCCGGGGCCCTTTGCCGCCCTCGGATCGAGCGACCTACCCGCGAAGCTCGCGCGGGGGCTGGGCGACGGGAAAGGGCTCCGGGTGCTCGTCCCCCATTCGCCTTCCACGCACGACCAGGACATTCCCACCACCGCCGAGCTGGAGAAGGTGGTGCGGACCGCCCGCGAGCTGCTCCCCGACCTCTCGGCCGGGGGCACGCGGGCGAGCCCGCTGGTGGAGCCCCGTCCCGGCTCGCTGGTCCGAGCGCAGGTGCTCGGCGATGCAGTGCTCCTGGTCCTGACCCAGGCCCCTGCCCCCACGGACGACATCGACTACGCGTTGGCCGAGCTCCTCCGGGAGGAGGCCTCCCGGCTCGGCCTCTCCCGGGTGGCGATCCTGGACGCCCACAACTCCTTCGTCGAGCATCACGGGGATGTCCCCTTCGGCTCGCCCACCGGCTTCCGCATCCTCGAGGACGGGAAGGCCGCGCTTCGCCAGGCGATCGCGGAAACCCGGGAGGGGACGATCCGGGTCGGTCTCGGTGCCAAGGGCGGGTTCACCCCGGAGCTGGATGGGATCGCCGGGGAGGGGCTCAAGGTCCTCGTCGTCGAGGCGGCCGGGCGCCGGACCGCGTATGCTCTCTTCGATGCGAACAACCTCTACCAGGGGCTGCGGGACCCGCTCGTACGGGTGATGCGGGAGAGCGTCGAGGACGCCGAGGTCTTCACCACGGACAACCACGTGGTGCACGAGGTCCGGGGAGCCGTCAACACCCTCGGGGAGCGCCGGAGCCTGGAGGAGCTCTCACAGGACCTTCGGGAGACGCTCCGCGCGGCGCTGGCGGACCTGCGCCCCGCCCGGGTCCGCGCGGCCGGACGCCGGATCGGGCCGGTGAAGGTGCTCGGGCCGGGGACCACCGATCGGCTCATGACCTCGCTCGCCGACAGCTTCCTCTTGTTCGGGGTGTATTTCCCGGTGAGCCTGCTGACGCTCCTTCTCGCCGGGACGCTCGTGCTCGCCTGGTTCCGGTAGCCGGGCTACTTGTCGCGCCAGCGGAACGCGAGCACCGCGCCGGCGAAGAAGACCGCGCTCAGGACGACCGTCACGAGGAGGTCCACGGCCGCCGCGCCCACGTTGTTGAACAGGAGGGCGTTGTTGATCCCTTCGATGACGTAGTACAGCGGGAGGACGCGGGCCACCACGCCTAGCCAGGAGGGGAACTCCGAGACCGGGAAGAAGGTCCCGGCGAGGAACATCATCGGGAAGGTGATGAGGTTCCCCACCACCGCCGCGCTCTCGGGGTCCTTGGCCGTGGAGCCGGCGAGGAGGCCGAGGGAGGTGAAGAGCATCGGGCCGATGAGGAGGAAGGGGACCAGCATCCAGCTGAAGCCGACGTGGGCGCCGAAGATTAGCGCCCCGATGGCGATCATGATGAAGGCGCTCACCGCGGTGAGGACGATGTACCAGAGGATCGCGCTGAGCAGCCACTCGCCACGCGTGAGCGGGGTGAGGGAGAGCTGGCGGAAGATCTTCTCCTTCTTGTACTCCGAGGAGATGTTCACCATGGAGAACATCGGGCTCGTCAGCACCGAGAACCCGATGAGCCCCGGGATGAGGTAGTCGATGTACGTGTACACCGCGCTCCCCACGTTGAGGCCCTGGTAGGAGATGTACGGCCTCGCCCCCGCGTTCACGAAGTTCATCTCCGTGATCGCCCCCTGGACCGCCCCCTCGACGATGCCGGCCGAGGCCCCCGTGGTCGGGTTGGTGTAGACCACCACGCGGACCGGTCGCGGCGGAAGGCCGGGGTTCTCGAGGTTGTAGGTGAGGTTCGCCTGGAACCCGGTCGGGATCACCAGCCCTGGCGTCCCCCCTTGGCCGGAGAGATAGCTCGAGAGATTGCCGACACCCGGGCCGACGAAGGAGAGCGAGAGCGCCCCGGTGCTGTTGAGGTAGCGGGTGAAGTTCTGGCTCGCCGGCGAGTGGCCGTCCAGGTCCTGCACGATGAGGCTGACCTTGCCGCTCCCGCCGTTGGAGAAGATGGCGCCGAAGAGCAGGATGAGGATCACCGGGAAGACGAGGGAGAAGAAGAGCCCCACGCGGCTGCGGAGATAGGTCCGGGCCAGGATCCGGAAGCTCAGGAAGATCCGGCGCGGGTTCATGGCGTCCCCCCGGAAGCGAGGGGGGCGGCGGCGGTTCCCCCTCCCTCGTCGAGGGGCCCGACCAGGCGGAGGAAGACGTCCTCCAGCGTGTCCCTGCGGGTGGAGACGCTCCCCCACGGGACGCCGCTCCGGGTGATCTCGGTGAGGATCCTCAGCACGTCCTCCTTGGAGGTCAGCTCCACCTCCACGCGCCCTTCCTCGGCCAGGACCTTGAGGGGGAGGGACCGGCGGAGCACTTCGGCGAGGGCGGGGGGTCCCTGGATCTCCAGGACCTCGGGCCGGCCGTACTTCGCGATGATCTCCTCGGGGGTTCCGAGGGCGATGATCCGGCCGTGCTGGATGATCGCCACCCGGTCGGAGAGCAGCTGCGCCTCCTCCAGATAGTGGGTGGTGAGGAAGACGGTCCTTCCCCGGCGGCGGAGGTCCCGGATGACCTCCCAGATCGCCCGCCGGGCCTGCGGGTCGAGCCCGGTGGTGGGCTCGTCGAGGAAGACCAGCTCGGGATCGTTCACCAGCGCCAGGGCCAGCCCGAGCTTCTGCTTCTGTCCCCCGGAGAGGACCTCGAATCGGGCGTGGGCCCGGTCCTCGAGCTCGACCCGACGCAAAAGCTCCGGAGCGTCGACGTGGGCGCCGAAGAGCCCGGCGTAGTACTCCACGCCCTCCTCGGGGGTGATCTTCTCGAAGAAGCGGAAGTCCTGCGGGATGATCCCGATCCGGCGCAGGAGGTCGTGGTCCTCCACCCGGGGATCCTTCCCGAGGATCCGGACCGAGCCCTCCGTCGGGGCCCGGAGCCCCTCCAGGATCTCGACGGTGGTGGTCTTGCCGGCCCCGTTCGGGCCAAGGAACGAGAACACCTCTCCCCGGCGGACCTCGAGGTCGATGCCATCGACGGCCCGCAGCGCTCCGTAGGTCTTCACCAGGCCGCGCACCTCGACGACCGGTTCCGCGCTCTCGCTCATGGGGGGCTGCTCGCCCAGCCGGGCCGTGGTATAAGTGAATTGGCGGGGGGTCGGGAGGGTTGGGGGCCGGTGGGGGAGGGTTTTTGGCGTTCCGAGGGTCCCGCGCCCCGATGAGCGCAACCCAACCGGCCCCGGCGGACGTGGAAGCGATTGGCGGGCCGGAGTCCTTCGAGCTCCTGTCCCGGCTCGTCGAGCTCGCGCCGACCAACTTGGAGGACCCGGCGCATGGTCGGGAAGAGAAGCGCCATTACCCGGAGACGGCGGAGCTGCTGCTCCGGACCGCGAAGGCCTGGGGGCTGCGGGCCCGTCTTTGGGACGCCCAGCAGGGCCTTCCCGACGGCGCGAAAAGGTTCGTCTCCCCCCGGCCGAACGTCATCGTGGAGCTCGGCCCGCCCGGGCCGCCGAGCCTTCTCCTCCTGGCCCACTTCGACGTCGTGCCGGTCCCCAGCGAGCAGCGGGAGCGCTGGCACTCGCCCCCCCATCAGCTCACGGTGCGGTCGGACGGGCGCTGGTATGGGCGGGGGACCAACGACGACCTCGGGAGCGGTGTTGTGGGGACGCTCACCGCACTGCGCACTCTCGCCCGCGAGGGGGGTCCACAGGTGGGGGTCCGTCTCATCCTCTCCCCCGACGAGGAGACCGGAGGCGTGGGAGGGATTGAGGCGCTCCTCGCCCATGACCAACTGCTCCCCGAAGGCTCCCCCGAGCGTTTCCTGGTCGGCGAGGCCGCCCTCCTCCCCGACGGCTCCCCCTACGTCTCCGCTGGGTCGAGCGGGGCCACATTCCTGGACATCACCCGAGACCCTCCGGGGTCGTTGGGAGGGTTCGTCGAACTGGCGGCCGGTATGGTGGGTGCCCGCGACGAGGCCGACCGCTGGGTCTCCTCCCTTCCCAGCCCGGACCACCCCAATGGCGGGGGCCCTCACCCCACCATCCACGGTCGAGCGACCCTGACCGGATGGGAAATGCGCTCCGGCACTGCCACCCCCCGCGAAGGCGGGGTTCGGCTGCTTCACCTCCGGGCGGAGTCCGACGCCGCGAACCAGATCGCCGGTGCGGTCACCCTGGAATGGGACGGGCCGGCCGGGAGCGGAGAGGCGCTCCAGCGTTGGGTTCGCGCCGAGGTACGTCCGCCCTTCTCGGTGCGCCCCCTGCCGTCCCGGGGGACCCAGGGGGGCCTCCAAGTCGTCGGCAGGGCCGGTCACGCCGGCTATCCGCATCGCGCCTCCAACCCGGTCGAGGAGACCGTTCGCCTCCTCACCGGGGCCCTCCGGGCCCATCTCGCGGAAGATTCCGCCCTTCTTTCCGGGACGCTGACGCTGGACCTCCGGAGCCCTCCAGAGTTCACCTCGAAGGAGACGCTCTCCCGGTTCGACGCGTACTTCCGGACGGTCCAGCAGAGGCTGCCCGGCGCCAGGTACAGCGCCCCCGAGCCCCGCCGGAGGGCGGGGTACTATCTGCCCGCGGACCACCCCTTCCTCGCCCGGGTGCAGAAGGTCTACCAGCAGGTCTCGCACCGGCCGGTGGGGATCTACGGGGAGTACGGGGGGACGGACGCGAGCGCCCTCCGGGAGCTCAAGACCCCCCGGGGAGAGCCGCTCCCGGCGGTCGTCTTCGGCTCCATGGATGAGTCCGCCCACATCCATGACGCCGAGGAGAGCCTGCTGCCGTCGCTCCTCGGGGAGGTGGAGCGCCTCCTGGTGACGCTCGTCCGGGAGTGGAAGAACTGAACCGGAGCGATCGGAACGCCCGTGCGTCGCTCCGGACCGGTCCTCAGCCCGGGGACGTGCAGCAGGTGCAGCTCTCCTTCATGCAGTCGCCGCGGAAGGTGTGCGTGCACTCCTTGCAGGTGCAGTACGAGGCGTAGACCGTGGCCGAGGCCTTGTGCTGCCGGTGGTACATCTCCCGGAGCATCTGGTAGTACTGGATGTCCCGGAAGTTCTCCACGTTCCCCGGCGCCATTGGCTCGCGCGAGGGTCGGCCGCTCTAATCCCTTTCGTGGAGCCGAGCCGCGACCCGACCCCGTCGGCAGAGGAGGGCATCCTCCGAAGAAGCCATAAGACCGGAGCCCCCCGTCCCGCCTCGTGGCCCTGCTCGAGCTGTTCGCCTCGTCGCTCTGGGTGCTGATCCCGGCGTTCTCCGCGAACGCCCTGGCCACCCTCTCCCGGGGCAGGGGGCCGCCCATGGATTTCAACCGCTCCTGGTCGGGGGACCGGCAGAGGCTGCTCGGGAGGTCGAAGACCTGGACCGGTTTCTTCCTTGGGGGGACCCTGGGGGCTCTGGTCGGCCTCGTCCAGGCGGTCCTGATCCTGGCCGCCCCTCCGTCGCTGGCCATCGTGCCGGCCTTCGGTCCGACCGTGGCCGCTTCGATCGCCCCGGTCCTCACCCTGACCTTTGGTGCCATGGTGGGCGACGCCGTCGGTTCGTTCCTCAAGCGTCGGCAGGGTCTCACCAGCAGCGCCCCCGCTCCCCTCCTTGACCAGTGGCCCCTCCTGCTCGTCCCCATGGGGCTGCTCGCCCTCCTCTATCCCTCCCTCTTCACCGTGGCGTTCTTCCCGTCGCTCCTCCCGGGGGTGATCACGCTCCTCTGGGTGCTGCTCGTCACCCTCTTCCTTCACACCGGCTTCAACTGGCTCGCGTATCTTATCCGCGTGAAGAGCGTCCCGTGGTGAGCCCCATGCCGAAGACCGAGGAACCCGTCGCCCCGGAGGCCGAGGTCGCCGAGATCCTGATCCGGCTGGGGGCGGTGACACTCTCGCCGCGGGAGCCCTACACCTGGAGCTCAGGGGTCCGTTCCCCCATCTATTGTGACAACCGACGGCTCCTCGGCCACCCGCGGGAGCGCTCCCGGATCGAGGACCTCTGGTCGCAGCTCATCCTCTCCCGCTCCCCCTCGGCGGAGGTTCTGGCGGCGGTGGCCACCGCCGGGATCCCCCACGCGGCCTACCTCTCCGAGCGTCTCGGCCTTCCGATGGTCTATGTGCGCTCCGGCGCCAAGGGTCACGGTCTCGGGAAGACGGTGGAGGGGGGACTGCGTCCGGGGGCCCGGGCGGTCATCATCGAGGACCTCTTCTCCAGCGGGGGCTCGACGCTGAACACCCGGGCGGAGCTCCTCAAGGCTGGCGCTCGCGTGGAGTCGGCCTGCGCCATCGTCTCCTACGGCCTCGCCGCCCAACGGGAGAGCTTCGAAGCGGTCTCCCTTCCCTGGTTCACGCTCACGAACCTGGGGGCGATCAAGGAGGCCGCGCTCCGCCTCGGCTCCCTCACCCAAGAGGAGCTCCGGCTGGTGGACCAGGGGATGGCCTCCGTCGAGCTGCAGCTCTCCCAGCGAGGAGCCCCCGTCGCATGAGCGCGCAGGAGGCCGCCGCCTCCGAGGAAACCCCGCGCACGGACGCGGGAACCCCTCCTCCCCGCGCGTCCCTTCGAGAGGACCTGGGGAGCGAGATCCCGGACGCGACGGCGGCCTCCCAGATCTACAACCGGGGCTACTACGGGGAGCCGCAGCCCGGGGGGGGCCTGCGGCTCGACCCGCGGGAGACGGCTTACCTCCTCGAAATGGGGAGGCTCCTCGTCGAGGAGGGCGGCTCACCGCTCTCCTTCGCCGCCCTCCTGGCGCGGGCGCACCAGCGTGGGGAGGCCTTCGAGATCCTCTATCTGGTCTACCGGGACCTCCGCCAGCGCGGATACGTCGTCCGCCCCGGCCCCCCTCCGTTCCCCTTCGCTCTCCTCCCCCGCGGGGGCTCCCCCCAGAAGAACCCCCCCCGGTTCTGGGTGGAGGCCTTCTCCGAGCGAACCCCCTTCTCGCTCACTTCCCTCGAGACCCTCCTGGCGGCCTGCCGGGGGGCCCGACGCTCGCTCCTCCTCGGCGTCGTGGATGAGGAGAGCGATCTCACCTTCTACCGCGTGCGGGAGGTGCGGCCGCAGGGACTCCACGCGCCGCGGGAGCTCCCCACGCCGGGGACCGGATGGTTCTTCGGGGACCGGGTCTCGATCTTCCCGGAGCCGGCGGTCGGCCTCTTGGGGACCGGAGAGGGCTACGGAAGCCCGGTCGGCGAGCGGTTGGAGTTGAGCCTGCTGGAGGCGTGGGAGCTTTCCGAGGGGTCGCGGCTCGTGCTGAAGCGCCCCTCCGGCGACGACCTTTCGAAGGAGGCCTTCCAGGCGGCCGCGCTCGCGATCGAGCCGGACCTGCCGCTGCGACTGCCGGTCTACCGGGACCTGCGCCGTGCCGGGCTCCTGCCGAAGACCGGATTCAAGTACGGAGCGCATTTCCGGGCGTACGAGAAGGACCCCGCCTCGAGCCACGCCCGTTACCTGGTCCACGTCGTTCCTCCCGGGTGGAAGGCATCGTGGCCGGAGCTCGCCCGCGCGATCCGCCTCGCCCAGGGGGTCCGCAAGCAGTTCTTGCTCAGCACGGTGCACGACGAGGCGAGCCCTCCGGTCTACTACCATCTGGAGCGCACCCGTCCGTAGCGTCCGGGCCGAGAGCGGCGGACCCTAGGAAGCTCCGGGGAGTCGCCCTCTCTTCCGATCGGGAGTTCCCTCCGAGGTCGCCTCGAGCAGCCCGTTGAGAAGTGCAGTGTGCTTGCGCTCGTCGGCCTCCATGCTCTCCAGAAGGAGCCGCATCGTCCCTCCCACCGAAGGTTCGATCGTCCCCTCCGGGCGCGCCTCGGCCCGCCGCTCCCCTTCGAGGAGGGTCTCCACGTCCTTGTGGGTCACTCCCGAGACCGGGCTCCGGAGGATCCCCTGGCTGAGGTACGGCTCCAGCGAGGCGACGATCTCCGCGTGTCGCAGGCTGTCCGAGGCGATCTGCCGGAAGATGGCCCGGGTGAGCTCGTCCCTCGCCTTCTGGGCGAGGGGCATGCACATGGCGACGGCCGTTTGCTCCGCGCGAACGCGGTGGCGGAGCCAACGGACCATGCCACGGGAGGCGATCCCCGCCTCGGCGGACGGGATGCGGGCTCCCGCGGGCGCGGGGGTCGTGGTCCCTCCGAGGGCTTCGGCCAGCTCGGCCGCAGCGTGGAGGATCTCCCGGGCCGGCGCGGCTCCCGCGCCTCCCGGTGCCGATGGATCCCGGAGGCGCTCCGCCAGGTCGCGGGCCACGGCTCGCGCCTCGGGGTGCGTGGACCAGGCGAAGAAGGGCCCGCGTAACCGGCGGCCAGAGAGGTATTGGGAGACCGCGGACGGGGCGAGCCCGAGGAGCTCGGCGGCACGGGAGGTGGGCACACCCATCTCCTCCACGAGCTCGCGTGCGACGAGCGCCTGTAGCAGCTGGACCCAGGACGTGGGGGAGGTTCGGGGGCCGGACATGGGCGCGTCAAGGTAAACGGGGGGGAGGATAAGCCCTTCACACTGTGAAGGACAGGGTCGTCGCATCACAAACATAATGGTGAAATACCCACCTCCTCGTGCGCAAACCAGGGGGAGGGGCCGCTCGCGAGGGAGAGTACCGTGGACATGGTCCCCATGCACTTCCTCGAGCTCTTGGCCCTCGCCGCCGTCATGGGGCTCTCCATCTTCGCCTCCCTCCCCATCGTCCTCCGCCGGAGCCGGACGGCGAGGCTGGTGAACTTCCTCAGCGCCGCCGCCATCGGTATCCTGCTCTTCATCCTCGCGGACGTCTGGTCCGATGTCGCCTCGGTGCTCTATCCCGGGGGCTCCTACCTCGCGAACCCCACCCTCTCCGTGATCTTCTTCGGCGGGCTCGTCTTCGCCTACTTCGCCCTCTACGCCTTCGAGCACGGACCGAGGGTCCTCAAGGGCAACCCGAGCGCTCCGAAGGAGCTCTCCGCTTCTTCTACGGCCCTGTTCGTCGCGATCGCCATCGGCTTCCAGAACCTGACCGAGGGGATGGTCTTCGGGGCCAATTGGGCGGTGGGGCTCTCGGGGGTGCTGGCCGTCATCTTCGTCGGCTTCTTCCTCCAGAACATCACCGAGGGGTTCCCGATCGCCGGTCCCCTCCTCCGGACCGAGGAGCGCAGGGTGGGGCTCTTCGCCGCCTACTTCGCGCTCGGGGGACTCCCCACCCTCCTCGGAGCGGGCATCGGGTACATCTGGACCTCGACGGGCCTTCTCGTCCTCTTTGACGCCATGGCGATCGGGACCTGCCTGTACATCATCCTCCCGATGCTGCGCTCGGCCTTCCGTCCAGCCGAGGGTCCGATGGAGACCGCGCTCAAGTACCGTCTGCTCTATTTCGGGGTCGGCGTCGGCTTCGTGCTGGGTTTCGTGGTCAACGCCCTCTGATCTGCGCCCGCGGGGGCCCTCCCGGGGGGGGTCTCGGGGTCGGGCGCCCCGGAGCATCCTGGAGGGGCGGAGCACGCCTTTATGGGGCGAGAAAATCTTCGTCGGTCGTGTCCGGCGGTACCCGGTTCGTCCCGGGCCTCAAGCGGGTGCTTCCACCCGTTCGCCTGGTCTGGATCGGCCTCCTCGGCCTTGCCATCTACGGCGCCTGGTTCCTCAACGGCCTGGGTTGGGCCTCCCTCGTCATCCTCCCGATCGCCGCGGTCTGTACCGACCTGCTCTTCCAGCGCTTCCGTTTCCCGACGGTCCGGCCCCCGGACGCGGCGATCGCCACCGGCCTGTTCCTGACCCTGCTCCTCCCACCCACGGTCCCAGTCCTCGCCGGGGCCCTGGTGAGCGTGGTCGCGATCTCCGCCCGCCATCTGCTGCGGTTCCGCAGCCGTCCGCTCTTCAATCCCGCCGCCCTGGGAGTGGTGATTGGCACCCTCCTGCTCGGTCTCGCCCCCGCGTGGTGGATTGCGGTGAGCCCGGCGGAGGAGATCGCGGTCGTCGCGCTCGGGGTCCTCCTGATCCTGCGCTCGCCTCACACTTGGAGACTCCCGGTGGTCTTCCTCGGCGCCTACGCCGTGATCAGCATAGTTCCCCGGCTCCTCTTCGGCGAGGCCTCCACGCTCTCCATCCTGGTGCTGGGGGCGCTCGATCCGGTTGTCGTCTTCTTCGGGCTCTTCATGGTGACCGAGCCCAAGACGGCGCCGAAGAACCCGCACCTCCACCCCCTCTTCGCCGCCATCGTGGCCCTCCTCGTCGCTCTTCTCGACCCCTTCCTCCCCACGCTGGGGATCCTGCTCGCCCTGATGGCCGGCAACGTCATCCTGTTCCTGTTCGAGGGTTCCAAGCCCGTCGAGCAGGTGGCACCCCAGGTCCCGCGCGCGCTCCGGCGGGCGGCGAAGCGCAAGGGTCGTCGGGCTCCCTCCGTGGTCCGTTGGCCGGTCTCGCAGAGGATCGCAGCGGGCCTCGTGGTGGTGCTCCTCCTCGCCATCGGTTCGTCCGCACTGGGGCCGACTGCCGGGGGTGGGGGCTCGGCCCCCCTCCTCTCCACCCCGATCGGCTCAGCCCCTTCCCCTCCCCCGACCACGGCCGGGTGCACCCGGGACAACCCCTCCATCCCCTCCAACATCGCGAGCGCGCTCCACCAGCGGCTCGGCCCCTCGGTGCTCCTCTCGTACGACTCTTCGACGGGGGTGGTCGTCTTCTACGACACGGTGAACCACGTCACGGTCACCGAGACCGACCTCTACGAGGATTTCGGGTATGCCGAGTTCAACGGGGACGACTTCGCGGTGAGCGGCTGTTCGGCTTGACCCCTCATCAGAGGCCCGGAAAGTCACGGGCGGCTTGGACGAGTGGCGCCACCACCTCCCCGAGCCCATCCGCTGCATCGCCGGCATTGAGGCGTGCTTGGAGGGCGCTGCCCACAATCACTCCGTCCGCCCCTTGGGCGAGCCTCCGTCGGACGGCCTCTGCACTGGAGATCCCGAAGCCGACGAGGACGGGGAGCCGGGGGCGTGTGCCGTGCACCTCCCGGATGCTCTCCGTGAGGTCGACCTCCTGCGCGTGCGTGGACGGGGTAGTTCCGCTCCCCTCCCCCGTGGTCCCGTAACGCGAGACGAGGTACAGGAACCCCTCGGTCCGTCGGGCGATTGAGCGTAGCCGCTCCGGTCCAGAGGCTGGGGCTGCAAGCAGGACAAGGGCGACGTCCTTCCGCCCGGCACGAGTCCCCAAAGATTGGAACTGCTCCAGGGGAAGGTCCGGCAGGATGAGCGCCGAGGCCCCCGCCCCCCCGAGCTCGCGGAACGCGCGGGCCGGGGCTCTCTTCAAGATCGGGTTCAAGTAGGTCATGACGGCGGTGGGGAGCTCCCGGGAAACCAAGGGGAGGAGCGTGAGCAGGCGCTCCCAGCGCATGGAGCGTTCCAGTGCACGCACGGCGGCCTCCTGGATCACAGGGCCCTCGGCGATGGGGTCACTGAAAGGGAATCCGACCTCCACCCCGTCCACCCCGGCGGACCGGAGCGAGCGCACCCCTTCGACGAACTCCTCGTCGGGGATCGACCCGGCCATGAGGTACGCGAGGACCGACCGTTTCCCCTCCCGCTTGCGCTGCCCGAGCCTTTCAGCGAGGGTCTCCAATCCGTTCCACCTCCGCGAGGTCCTTGTCCCCCCGACCGGACAGGGTCACCACCACTCGGGCGTCCCGAGGCAGGCTCCGGGCGCGCCGGAGTGCCTCGGCCAGCGCGTGCGCGGGTTCCAGCGCCGGCAGGATACCCTCGCTCCGGCTGAGCAGGTGGAAGGCGGCCAGAGCCTCCGCGTTGCTAACGGAGACGTACTCGACGCGGCCAGAGTCCTTGAGCCGAGCATGCTCGGGGCCTACGCCCGCATAATCGAGCCCCGCCGAGACCGACTCCGTCGGCAGGATCTGCCCCTCCTCGTCCTGGAGCAGGTAGGTTCGCATTCCGTGGAGCACGCCGGGAGACCCCCGACTCAAGGAGGCGGCCCCGACGCCCCCTCCCTCCCCTCCTGCCTCGACCCCGAGGAGGCGCGAACGGGTACGGAGGAGAGGGTGGAAGGTCCCGATCGCGTTGGATCCCCCACCGACGCAAGCGACGACCAGGTCCGGTTCGGCGCCGAAGCGTGAGCGGGACTGATGAAGGATCTCCTTCCCGATCACCGATTGGAAATCGGCGACGAGAGAGGGGAAGGGGTGGGGACCCACCGCGCTCCCCAGGACGTAGTGGGTGTCACGGACGGTGGTGATCCAGTCCCTGAGCGCCTCGTTGATCGCCTCCTTGAGCGTCCGCTGGCCGGCCCGAACCGGTCGGACCGTGGCTCCCAGGAGCCGCATCCGGAGGACGTTGGGGCGTTGCCGCTCGATGTCCACCTCCCCCATGTAGACCTCGGTGGTGAGACCGAGCATGGCCCCCACCATGGCCGTGGCGACCCCGTGCTGACCCGCCCCTGTTTCGGCGATGATCCGGCGCTTGCCGAGCCGTTCGGCGAGGAGGCCCTGCCCGAGCGCGTTGTTGAGCTTGTGCGCCCCCCCATGGACCAGGTCCTCCCGCTTGAGGTAGATCCCGGCCCCTCCGTTCTCCCGGGTGAGCCGCTCGGCGAAGTAGAGCGGGGTGGGGCGTCCCCCCCATTCATGTAGGAGGGTCCTCAGACGTTGCTGGAAGGAGGGGTCCCGCCGGCTCTCCCGCCAGGCCTTCTCGAGCTCCTGGAGCGCGGGGACGAGCGTCTCCGGGACGTAGGCACCCCCGTAGGGGCCGTACCATTCAGGCATCGAGGTCCTCCGCAGCGCGCACGGCAGTGAGGAAGGAGCGGATGAGCCCGCCGTCCTTCACGCCGGGCCTCGCCTCCACCCCAGTGGACACGTCCACTCCCCACGGATGCAACAGGCGGATCGCCTCGCCGACATTCTCCGCGGTGAGGCCACCGGCCACAAGGAAGGGGCGCGCGCGCACCGGGCGATTGGGAGGCCCCAGCGACCAGTCCCACGAGGTCCCGGTCCCGCCTTCCCCCCGTTCGCTCCGGGTGTCGAGATGGACGAGGGGGAACGGGCCCTCCCAGGCCTTGGCGAACCCCGGAGGAAGCCGGCCTCCCCCCGCTCGAGGCATGGGAATGGACGGAATGAGTCG
>JAKATE010000150.1 GCA_021828085.1 Thermoplasmata archaeon
GACGAGGCGAGCTTCTTGCCCAGCTCGGTGAACGACACGCGGCCGTCGGTGACCGTGACCAGCCCCAGCCCCTCCGCGTACTCGATCGAGGGGAGGATATCGTCGACCTCCAAGCTCTCGTCGTCGGCGATCCGGGCGACCTCCTCGCTTCCCTTGACGCGCTTGATCAGCGAGAGAAGGCCTAGGAGCTCACTGGGTGCACATTTGGGGTAGAGTGTGGGCACGGTCTCGAGCCTGCTTGCAACCTTCCGAGCGAAGCGGTGGGACTTAAGAGTTCCCTTCCCGAGAAAGACGACGGGGGATGACCCCCCCTGTCCCTCCCCTCGAGCGACCCGTACGGCTCCTCCGAATTTCGCAACCTTGCTTCGAGGTGGCCCCGAAAGCGGGGGGGAAGGGGCGGGCCCGCGAGGGGCCGCGCTAGGGCGCGGGGGGGTGAGGTGCGGCAGGGAGCGCGCCGTTGCTCCCCCCGTTCGCGGTTCCCGACCGGCCAGGAGGCCCCCCCTCGGTGATCATCGAATAGACGTAGTCCGTGAGCTCGTAGAACGCGTCCGACTTGCGGTCCCGCGGCCGTGGCAGCTTCACGGGGACCCCGGCGAGGACCTGGCTCGGTCTTCGCGAAAGCACGAGGATCCGGTCGGCCATCTCCACCGCCTCCTCGATGTTGTGCGTTACCAGCACCACCGCCTCCGGTGGAAGGCCGGGGTCGGCCCACAGCTCCAGGACCTCGTCCCGAAGGCTCTCGGCGGTGAGGGGGTCGAGGGAGGAGAAGGGTTCGTCCATGAGCAGCACCGCGGGTTCCACCGCGAGGGCCCGGGCGAGCCCGACACGCTGGCGCATGCCCCCGGAGAGCTCCCGGGGGTAGGCTTCCTCGAACCCCACCATCCCCGTGACGTCGATGTACTTGGAGACCTGTGCCTCGATACGGTCCGGGGCCCAGCCCCGGGCCTCCAGGCCCAGGGCGACGTTCTCCTTGACGTTCAGCCAGGGATAGAGCGCGAAGCTCTGGAAGACCATGGCCATCTCCAGCTGCACGTCCATCACGGGCTTGCCGCGGAACAGGATCGCCCCGGAGGAGGGGTGGTCGAGCCCCTGGATCAGACGGAGCATCGTCGACTTGCCGCAGCCGGAGGGGCCGACGATGGCCAGGAAGTCGTTGTTGGCGACGGAGAAGGAGATGTGCTGCATGATCGCCACCGGCCCGTGGCGGCCCGCGAAGTTCTTCCCGACGTCCGAGATCTCGATGAGCGACATCGAATGCAGACCACCCTCAAGGCGAACGAAGAGCCGACGGGGCTCACTCGATGCTGTACCTCCTCGCGCGGCGATACATGGGCTTCCATAAGAGTTCGTTGACCGCGATGACCGCCCCGACCAGGGTGAAGAGCGAGAAGACCATCAGCGGCAGCCCCTCGCTGCCGGGGTAGCAGTAGGTCCCCACCTCCAGGAGCTGGCCCAGGCCCAGGACGCCCTGGGAGGCGCAGGCGGCCGAGCTCGCCCCCGTCGCCGCCGTGGCATGGATCTGGGTCGAGTACCATTCGGCGTAGATGAGCGAGTTCCAGCCTCCCCCGAACGCCGTGATGGACCCGGTCACGAAGGCCGGGAAGATCGCGGGAAGCGTCAACCGACGGAAGGAGAGCCTCCCTTTGAGCCCCAGCGAGCGGCCGGCCTCCTGGAGGTCCGGGGGGACCGCCTTGAGCCCCGAGTAGACGTTGAAGAAGACGTACCAGATCATCCCGGTCATCACGGCCACCACGACGGTGGCGTCAAGCCCGAAGACCAGGGCGAGCGTGACCAGGAGAAGGGGGAAGAGCGCCGGGGCGGGGAACGAGGCGATGACCTCGATGGCCGGCATTCCCATCCGCGCGGCGCTGGGCTTCCGCACGAAGTAGAGGACCACCGGGAAGGTGATGGCGAGCGACAGCCCGTAGGCGAGGAGCACCCGGCCGAAGGACGCGGCCAGGGCCATCGGGATCAGGTCGACCTGGGCACGGACGGGGCCCGAGATCGGGCCGGAGATGACGTGGTAGACCGACACGGAGAGCGCGATCAGCGCGAACCAGCCGACGACCAGGATGGAACCGACCAGAAGGTAGCGGATGACCCCGGGGGGAAGATGGGTCCGGCGTCGGATCCTTCCCACCGTGTTCGTGCCCAAGCTGACGAGCGGGCTCGTCACCCGGTTGACCCCCCCGACGAAACCTCGAGCGACGGTCGAGACGCTGCGCCGCACCCGTTCGTCGAGGCCGCTCTGCGCGACCAGCTCGGTCTCGCCGCTGGGAGCCTGGTCGTAGCGGTACTGTTCGGCCCACCGGCCGGCCGGACGCCAGACGAAGAGGTCCAGCGCCGCGATGAGGACCACGAGCAGCGCCGTCCCCACCAGGAGAGGCCCGACCGCCCCCGTCGTCGCGGAAACGAAGAGGAAGCTCCCGATCCCCGGGAGGGTGACCGGCACCTGGCCCGACCCGATGATCTCCGCGCCGACCAGGTAGTACCAGCCGGCGGTCCAAGAGAGCACGGAATTGTAGACGAGCCGGTTGATGGTCGCGGGGAAGTAGAGGTACCTCAGGCGCTGGACCCCGGTGAGGCCCAGGGAGTCCGTCGCCTCCAGCATGTCGTTCGGGATCCCCTTGATCGACTCGTACACCCCGAAGGCCATGTTCCAGGACATCGAGGTGAAGATCAGGAAGATCGCGGCGATGTTCGGGCCGATGATGCTGGTCGGACCCGTGAGCGAGACGAAGGCCAGGACGACGAACGGGAAGAACCCGAGGATCGGGACGGACTGCAGGATGTCCAGGATCGGGATGAGGACCCGCTCGGCGGAGCGGTTCACCGCGGCCGCGTAGCCGTAGGCGAGCGAGAAGCCCAGCGAGAGGATGTAGGCGAGGAGCATCCGGAGGAACGAGGCCGCGAGCGACGCGGCCGCCTGCGGCAGATAGGACAGGAGCCCCGGGTCCGCCGACAGGACGGCGACCGGAAGCACCAGGGCCAGCGCGGAGGGGGGGAACCTCTGTCGCAGGAGAGCCAGCGGGCCCGGGCTCGAGGCAAGCTCCGGGGGCTCCCGGGCTCTCATCCTGCCTCACATGGGCGAGGGTGGCCGATCTATCGAGCGGGGGGCCCCGTGCGGCCCGGCCCCCTTCGCCCCTCCCCTCTCCGGAGCGGGGCCGAACTTCGCCAAGAAGTGGCGCAGCCGCTCCGGCGCTTCAACGATCGTCATCCCGCGAACGGAGTCGCGCCGCTTCCAGACCCTCCGGACCGTGTCGGCCACGTAGGAGAGGTGGCTCGCGGTGTACACCCGGCGAGGGATGGCCAGACGGACCAGCTCCAGGGCGGGGGGGGCGTCCGGGGCCGAAGAAGCCCCTCCGAACATCACCCCGCCGACCTCGCACGTGCGGACGGCGCCTTCCCGGTAGATCTCGACCACGAGGGCCTGACCGGGAAGCTCCGAGCCCTTGAGGTGGGGAAGGAAGGCGTGCGCGTCAAGGTACAGGCCGTGACCTCCGGGAGGTCGCACGAACGGGATGCCGTCCTGCTCGAGCAGGCTGGCGAGGTACCGGACCTGGCCGACGCGGTGCGCCATGTAGTCGAGTTCGGTGGCCTCCAGGAGACCGATGGCCATCGCGGAGAGGTCGCGGCGCGCGAGACCGCCGTAGGTCGGGAACCCTTCGAAGGTGATGAGCGTCTCTTTCAGACGCGGGACCAACTGGGCATCGCGGGTGGCGATGAAGCCGCCGATGTTGACCAGTCCGTCCTTCTTGGCGCTCATGGTCGCGCCGTCCGCCAGGTCGAAGCAGGCGCGGCCGATCTCCCGGAGAGATCGCTCGCCCATTCCCGGTTCCCGCTCGTGGATGAAGTAGGCGTTCTCGGCCCACCGACACATGTCCAGGTAGAACGGGACCTTGTGCGCCCGACAGATGCGGGAGACCTCGCGCAGGTTCGAGAGGGACGCGGGCTGTCCCCCGCCCGTGTTGTTGGTCAGGGTCATCATGACCAGGGGGACGTTGCTGCCCTCCTTCTGGAGCAGCGTCTCGAGCCTCGGGGCGTCCATGTTCCCCTTGAAGGGGTGCTCGTTGCGCACGTCGTACGCCTCTGGGATGGCGAGGTTGAGCGGCTGGGCTCCCTGCCGGAGGACGTGGGCCTGCGTCGTGTCGAAGTGCATGTTGTTGGGGACCTTCTGTCCGGGCCGGGCGAGGCTCGAGAGGAGCAGGTGCTCCGCGGCGCGCCCCTGGTGCGCCGGGATCACGAACGGGAATCCGGTCAGCTCCTGGACCGTACGTTCGAACTCCGCGAAGTTGCGGCTCCCCGCGTAGCTCTCGTCCCCCGTCATCATCGCCGCCCACTGGCGGTCGCTCATGGCGGAGGTCCCCGAGTCGGTGAGCAGGTCGATGTAGACCTCCTCGGAGGTCAGGTTGAACAGGTTGTAGCCGGCCCGCTTGAGCGCGGCCTCCCGCTCATCGCGGGTGGGTCGGTGGAGCATCTCCACCGCCTTGATCCGGTAAGGTTCGAGCGGCAGTGGAGGGTCCGACGGAGACATGGGCGACCCCGCCGGCCATTCGTTCGGGCGTATAAGTGCGGCGGCGGCCACACCACGCGGGCGAGCGTAGCTCCCGCGGTGGAGGTGGGAACGCCCCCCGTGGCGGGCTCCGCTCCGTAGGGCTTATGACCACCTACCTTGTGAACCCGCGCGCAGCCCCGTAGTCTAGTGGCCAAGGATGCGGGACTCTGGATCCTGCGGC
>JAKATE010000151.1 GCA_021828085.1 Thermoplasmata archaeon
CGATCTAGGCACCCGCGTAGTCATCCAAAAGGCCCGGCGCCTGCGGGCTGCTGTAGCCGGGAGAGGGGGGGTTCTGCGTCTGGCAGGTGTTGAACACCGTGTCCAAGATTGCCAGGATGTTGCCCGATTCCCCGTTGGTGCTGCCGTGGGGGAGTGGATAGTCGGACTGCGGGACGATACAGACAATGCCGCCATTGGCCGAGGTGGCGAGGTTGTATTTCTGCCACCACGTCGCCGTCGCCGAGCTGATACCCACAGGGAGCGTGACGTTCGAACTGTAGGCCCAGGTGACCGAGGAGAGCCCCGGATAGGGGTTGTTCACGTCTCCGATGCTGAGGGAGGCGCAGAACGGCTGGGTGAGGAAGCAGGAAGTGGTGTTCATCCCCCAGACACCCGGCGTGGACTTCTGCGCGTAGCTGCAGCTGGTGCCGTGCTCGGCCTTCTCCAAAGGCCACTGGACCGGCACGTTGATCTGGCCCCACAAGGCCGCGTTCCCCGTCGGCTGCTGAGCGCAGGCCGTCGGCGAGACGGTGGTCTGCTGGAGGACGGTCTGCGAGTGCGTCCAGCTGTTCGAGTTCCCGTTGCTGGTGTCGTAGAAGAAGTAGACGGTCAGGTTCCAGCTCGAGGTGGAGCCCACGCTGGGCAACGTCTCGCCGGAAAGGCCGCTCACGAGCTGGACCGTGATTGCATTCTGCCCTGCGTAGATGGGCGTCCAGGGGACTGAGAGCTGCGCCACGCCGCCGCTGGTCCCCACGCCTGCCGTGAAGCTCGCCGGCCCCACCGTCACGGAGGTCGCCTGGAGGATGTGGTTGCCGTCGAGGACGTTCACCCCGATGGAGAAGGCGGCCACGCCGCCCAGGTTGGTGACGTTGATCCGGATGAGGTTCTGCTCGTCGATCTGCGGGTGGATCTCGTCGAAGTTCTGCCAGGGTGAGGTGGAGGTGGAGAAGGTCGTCTCCGGCGGGCTCACCACCACATCGGCCGTGGGGAGGACGCGCCCGAAGAACGTGCTGGCGCGCAGCATGAGCAGATTGAGCTGCGAGGAGTCCCCGGTGACCTGCAGGCTGAACGCCCAGAAGGCCGTGGTCCACCCGGAGCTCACCGAGAAGCCGTCGGAGGCGGCGATCTCCGGCGACGCCGCGGGGGTCCAGTAATCCTTCTGGTTGTAGTAGAGGGAGGCCCTCGCCACGATGCTCGAACTGGTCAGCGAGCTGATCCCGTAGCAGGCATCGGGGCAGGCGGCCCCGGCGTAGGGGAGGGCCAGGCCGTCCCCCACCGGGTCCCCGTTACCCCCGAAGAGCGTGGAAGAGGGCGCCGAGGAGAGGATCGCTCCCCCCGTGACCCCCAGGTTCTGCTGCACGAAGCTGACCACGGTGGGGTTGGTCTCGGTGAGCACCCCTCCGCCGATGAAGAGCAGGGAGGCCGTGCTCCCCCCGTTCCCCAGGTAGCCGGCGAGCTGGAGGGCGTCGGTCGGCGTGAGCACGCAGGGGCCCGTGCCGGTCGCGTTGTTCTTGTCACCCGCGTTCCAGATGACCAGGTTGTACAGCGAGATGGTGATGAGGGGGGAGACCGGCGCACAGGCGCTGGTGAGCTTCGTCTCGGTGACGGTCCCGGCCGGGTAGCCGGTGGCGTTCAGGGCGGCGTACACCGTCGGGGTCGTGTCCGTCGCGGCCCCGGCCGTGGCGTCGATGAGGAGCACGTTGTAGTGCACGTAGAGCTGCTCGGAGAAGAGCGAATTGCCCATCTGGTTATTGGAAAGGTCGGCGTCGCTCGCCGGGGGTGTGATCACCACGGAGACCGTGAGGAAACCGACGAAGGTCGGGGTCCACTCGAAAGAACCGTTGACCACCCCTCCGAGCGTGCGCGGGGAGACCGCGGCCACGACGGGCGAGCCCAGCTCGTAGGCCTCGGCCCCGTTGACGTATAGCGCCACGGGGATGGCCGCCAGCGAGGGCCCGTTGTTCCGGACCGTGTAGTTCACGAAGACGGGCGTGCGGTACGCGATGTGGATCGGCTGCACCGTCACCTGGCTCACGGCCCAGTCGTTCCCCTGGCGGACCGGGGTGAGCGCGGAGAAGTTCGACAGCCAGTTGAACGCCCCGTAGACGATGGCCGACTGCTGGCCCATGGAGTCCACGTAGGCAGAGGTGCCGTTGGGCATCTCCTGGCTCACCGCGGCAAGCTCGAAGGGGCTCGCGATCCCCTTCCCGCTGAGGGTGGCGTAGGTGGCCAGGTCCTCGTAGGCCGGATAGCTCCCCTCGCGGATGTAGACGTTCGACCCGCTCGGGCTCGCGGTCGTCGGGGTGATGAAGCGGTAGGTCGGCTGGCTCTTGTAGCCGTCCAGGTACGGGCTCAGCCAGAGGTTGCCGTTGTCCACGCTCGTCGTGGGGATGGGGGTGGTCGAGCTCACCTGGAGCGGCACGGGAGCGTTCAGGGAGGTCGTGCTCATGGAACCGACGCCGAAGTACTCCCAGAGGGTGTCGAGCTGGGAATCGCAGCTCGATGGGAAGGAGGGTCCGACCGAGAGGGCGTTGGCCCCGAGCACCCAGACCGAGCGCTGGCCCTGCTGGATCGCCGAGGCGAGCGCTCCGACATCGCTGCAGCTCAGGTAGCCGTCGTTGGAGAGGACCCAGACGATGACGTCGTAGCGGTCGAGCGAGTTCGGCCCGGAACCGAAATAGGTGATCAGGCTCGAGCCCGGGGTGACGGTGGTGACGTTGAAGGGGATGTCCGCGGAGTTGAAGTCGTTGGCCACATAGGTGAAGGTATCCAGCGAGCCGTTGACCCCGGGGGTCACGCCGGTCTCGTCGATGAGGAGCGTCCGGGGGAAGACCGTGACCCCGAGGCTGTCGTAGGCGGTCACGGCCGCCGAGCCGCTCGTCCCGTTCACCCAGACCCAGAGCGTGACCGCCCCGTCCCCGATCTTCCCTCCCGCGCTACCGGTCGCGCGCCAGTAGGCCACGGGAGGCGGGGTGAGCGTGACGCCGGCCCCCAGGGTGGTGTTGATGCTCACCGAACCGAGGAAGCCCGAGACGCTGGAGCGGAAGATGGCCGTGAGGCCCGTCGCGGCCCCGCCACCGGTGTTGTCGATGGCGGCGGAGACGGTGACGTTCTCGTTCACCCGCGGGCTGCCGTCGCTCAAGCCGAGGGTGACCTTGAGATAGGCCGTCGCCGCGGGGCTCACGAAGGAGACCTGGGAGACCACCGAGTTGGTGTGCCCCAGGGTGTCGGTCGCGTTGAGCACGTAGTTGTACGGCTGGCCCGGGAAGATGGTCACGGAGGGAGGGATGAGCGAGGCCGGGACGCTCACCGTCCAGGTGTTCGTCCCCGAGATGGTCGCCGCGGTGGCGGGCGTCGTCGTCCCGGAGAGGGTCATCTGGAGCGGGGTGGTGATCCCCAGGGAGAGGAAGCTCGCGTAGACCGAGTCCCCCACGAGGAGGTTGCTCCGGATCACCGCGTTGACCACGAAGCTCGTCCCCACCACGGGGTTCGCGGGGGAGGTGCTCTCGCGGAGGAAGAGCGGGGCCGGGTTCGGCGTCGTCCCCGGCAGGGTCACGTGGAGGAGGAGGGTGTTCGTCTGGATGTCCAGGATGGAGATGGTCACGTTGTCCCCGGCCGCCGCCAGGTTCCCGCCAGGGCAGACGGTGGTGCCGATCTGGAGGGGGAGCGACCAGACCTGGCCCGAGGTCCAGGTGGTGGCGGCCCCGGGCATCCCCTGGGAAAGCGTGTACGGGTCCCCGTAGCTGCCGAAGCGCGGGCAGCCGAAGTTGTTCGGGTGCACCGAGGAGGAAAGGAAGATCTCCGTCGCCCCGTTGGTCAACAGAGGGCCGGCGACGTAGCTGATGTTCACGTACGCCTCGGTCCCCCCGGCGCTGATCCCCAGCTCTGCGTTGAACTGGGAGGTCGACTGCGCGGCGGGGGTCGGGAGCGTCGAGACGAAGTAGAAGATGGAGCTGAACAGCACCACCGTGAGGGAGAGGATGAGGATGGTGCCGAGGATCTCGGAGACCCCTCGCCGCCGGGCACGGAAGCGGCGGGCCTCCAGGCTCAGGGGCGCGTTCGAGCGGCTCTTCCGGGAAGCTTTGTGCAGCATGGCATCTCCTCTGAAGGTCTCACAGGACCCGCAAAAAGCGGACTACGGGGCCCCGTGTGCCCCACCAATCCCCCCCTCGGTATATCAATCCAGCGGTCCCGCCCCGGAGCCGACCCCCGCGGAGGAGCGCGCTCCGCGCACCGGAGGCACCGCGCTCGGTCGCCACGCCCACTCCTTCAGCGGGTCACGGCCCCGCAGAACGGACAGACCAGGAAGTCCGAGTTGATCTCTCGGCCGCACGACGGACAGGCGCGGGTCGTCGGGCTGGGGGGCACCGTGGTGGAGGTGGCAGCCGCGCCCTGGGCTCCTCCGGGACCCGCGGGTCCCGCGCTGGGGGGTGCCGGTGGGGCCGAGGGGGTGGGAGCGGGGGCGCCCGCCGCGGAGGCTCCGCCCGGGGGACGGGAGCCCCCGGCGGCCTGCTCCTCGGAGGTCTTCTCCGCCGAGGGGGCGGCCATGCCGGTCCTCGTCCCCTGGGCCTGCTGGAGCTTCCAGGCGCTGTACGACTGGTAGCTGCCCTGGCGCTTCCACCAGTCCCAGAACGA
>JAKATE010000011.1 GCA_021828085.1 Thermoplasmata archaeon
CCGATCTGGTTGCGTCTGTTTTATATACAAGTGCAAACTTAGCGGAGTCGCACTTCCCAGTGCAAACGAGAGGTAGGAAAACCATGCTGACCGGTCAGACCCCCATCCTGGTACTGAAGGAAGGGACCAAGCGCGAGAAGGGACGAGGCGCCCTGTCGAACAACATCTCCGCCGCCAAGGCCATCGCCGACGCCGTGCGCAGCACGCTCGGGCCCCGCGGCCTGGACAAGATGCTGGTGGACTCCATGGGCGACGTCGTCGTGACCAACGACGGCGTGACCATCCTCAAGGAGATGGACGTCGAGCATCCCGCCGCGAAGATGCTCGTCGAGGTCGCCAAGGCCCAGGACCAGGAGTGCGGCGACGGGACCACCACCGCGGTGATCCTCGCCGGCGAGCTGCTCAAGCGCGCCGAGTCCCTCATCGAGCAGAACATCCACCCCACCGTCATCTCCCAGGGCTACCGCCTGGCGAGCCAGAAGGCGCTGGAGACCCTCCAGGCCATCTCCGACAAGGTGGAGTTCGGCGACCACGCCACCCTCGCCAAGATCGCGAAGACCGCCATGGCCTCCAAGGCCGTCTCGTTCGACCGGGAGCACCTGGCCGAGCTCTGCGTGAAGGCCGTGACCAACGTGGCGGAGAAGAAGGAGGGCGGCTACTACGTCGAGCTCGACAACATCCAGATCATCAAGAAGCAGGGCGGCTCCATGTCCGACACCCAGCTCCTCGAGGGGATCATCGTGGACAAGGAGAAGGTCCACTCCGGCATGCCCCCGCTCGTCCACAACCCGAGGATCGCCCTCCTGGATGCCGCGCTCGAGATCAAGAAGACCGAGATCGACGCCAAGATCGAGATCAACGACCCGACGCAGCTCAACGCCTTCCTCCAGGAGGAGGAGGGGATGCTCCGCAAGATGGTCGACACCGTCAAGAAGAGCGGGGCCAACGTCGTCTTCTGCCAGAAGGGGATCGACGACCTCGCCCAGCACTTCCTCGCCAAGGAGGGCGTCTACGCCGTCCGGCGGGTGAAGAAGTCCGACATGGAGAAGCTCGCCAAGGCGACCGGCGGGAACATCATCTCGAAGGTCAGCGAGCTCACCAAGGAGGACCTGGGCACGGCCGGTCAGGTCGAGGAGCGCAAGATCGGCGACGACCAGATGACCTTCGTCACCGGCTGCCCCAAGGCCCGCGCCGTGAGCCTGCTCATCCGCGGCGGCACCGAGCACGTCATCGACGAGATCGAGCGCTCGGTGGATGACGCTCTCAACGTGGTCGCCGTGGCCGTGGAGGATGGGCGCATCCTCGCCGGCGGCGGCGCCAGCGCGGAGGAGGTCGCCATGCACCTGCGCGACGAGGCCGCCAAGGTCGGCGGCCGCGAGCAGCTCGCCTTCGAGGGTTTCGCCGACGCCCTCGAGATCGTCCCGCGCACCCTCGCGGAGAACGCCGGTCTTGACCCCATCGACGTCCTGATCGACCTGCGCAAGAGCCACAAGGCGGGGATGAAGACCGCCGGCGTCAACATCTCGAACGGGAAGATCGAGGACATGGTGGCCCAGAACGTCATCGAGCCTATCCGTGTCGGACGGCAGGCGATCGAGTCCGCGACCGAGGCCGCGGTGATGATCCTCCGGATCGACGACGTCATCGCCTCCAAGTCGAGCCCACCCCCCTCCGGCGGCGGCGGCGGAGGCGGACCCGGCGGCATGGGTGGGATGGGCGGCATGGGCGGAATGGGAGACGGCGGCTTCGGCGAGGACTGAAGCGCCCAACCCCCTTTGGACCCGGCCCCTTCGGGGGCCGGGGAACCCTTTCCCCTAAGCTTTCTTCGGTGGGGGCTCGGCCCCCAGCGCACGGAGGATCCCCTCGATCGCCCTCGACCGATGGGACCGCCGGATCTTCTCCTCCAGGGGAAGCTCGGCGAAGGTCCTCCTCTCTCCGAGCGGGAGGAAGATGGGATCGAAGCCAAATCCCCCGTCCCCCCGCGGACCCCGGGCGAGGCTCCCCTCGACCGAGCCGGCGCGAAGGAGCCTCCGCGAACCGAAGCGGACCCCGGCCACCGCCCGGAACTCGGCGCGGCGGGGCCGGCCGGCCACCAGCCGGATCAGCCCCTCAGTCCCGAGGGTGCGATGCACGTAGGCGGAGTAGACCCCGGGGAAGCCCCCGAGGGCGGGGACGAAGAGCCCCGCGTCCTCGACGAGGGCCATCTCCCCCACCCGCGGGCGCACCTGTCCGAGCTTCGCCTCCACAACGCGCTCCAGCGTCTCCGCCTGCGGCTCGAGGAGCTCCCCTCGCGCCCACCGGAGGGAGAACCCCTGGGGGCGGAGGAGTGCGCGCACCTCCTCGAACTTCCCTGCGTTGGAGGTGTAGAAGGCGACCCGCCGGGGGGCCACGGGGTTCACCAGGAGAAGTTCTCGAAGGCGACGATCTCGGAGAAGCCCATCCGTCCCGGGGCGGGGCCGTTCGTCAGGGATGCCGGATCCGGGTACCCGAGCGGGAGGACCCCGACGACGCGGACGCCCTCGGGGAGCTGGAAGAGCTCCCGGAGCTTCCCCTCCTTGAAGTCGGTGCACCAGCAGGTGCCCAGCTGCTCGGCGGCGGCGGCGAGCGTCAGGTTCTGGATGGCCGCCGCCACCTCGAGAGGGTAGCTCATCATGTAGCCGCCGACGAGCGCCGGGGCGGCCTCCTCGAGCCCCAGCGCGACCAGGATCACCGGGGCGAGGTTGAGGAAGGCGCCGCGGGGGACCGCCTGGGCCACCTTCCGCTTGCGCTCCTCGTCGTGGACCACGATGAAGCGCCAGGGCTGCTGGTCGCTCCCCGTGGACGCCAGCCGCGCCGCGTCGATGACGCGACGGAGCGCATCGTCGGGGACGGGACGGGGGAGGAAGGCCCGGCACGGCCGGACCGAGCGGAATGCCTCCTGCACTTCCATGAGAACTTACGAGACCTCAGCGGGCTTCGAGGCGGGCCCGTCAGAGGGCAAAGAGGTCGAGCGCGGGACGCATTCGACCCACTCACCTCGCTATGGAGTTAAAGCCTTTGGGTCGGAAGTCCCCCACCGGGCCCCCTCACCGGTGCACCCTTGCCCAACCTCGGGGACGTGTTCGCCCGGGTTGTCAAATACTCCCCGCCTCTCGTGAGAACGAGGGGGCTCCCGAGCCGTCGGCCAACGCACGACCACGCTTCGGATGTCGTCGGAGAGCACGAACGCGCCCACCCCCAGTTCGAGTCGACCCCTCCCGGGGAAGCTCCCGGGCCCTTGGCAACGGACCCGGGCCGCTTGGAGGACCCTGGCGGGGGAGGAAGGCCACCTGGCCACAGTCTCGCGGGACCTCGCCCGGTGGGCGATCATCGCGATCCCCATCGGCCTCATCGCCGGCGTGGGCTCCATCGCCTTCTTCTTCACCTGGCAGCAGTCCACGGAGCTCTTCCTGGTCCGGATCGTCGGCATCACCTACCCCTACGCCGGCGCCCCTCCGACGGGGACCGTGGTCTGGGCGAGCTCGTTCCCCCGCATCCTGCTCCTGCCCGCGGTGATGGTGGCGGGGGGGCTGGGGGCCGGGGCCATCGCCCAGTTCCTCGCCCCCGAGGTGGCCGGTCATGGCACCGATGACGCCATCGAGGCCTTCCACCGTAAGGAGGGCAAGATCCGCCGGAGGGTCCCCTTCCTCAAGCTCTTCGCCAGCGCGCTCACGCTGGGGACCGGGGGGGCGGGGGGACGCGAGGGTCCCACGGCGCAGATCGGGGCGGGGTTCGGCTCTTGGTGGGCGGACCTCCTCCATCTCTCCGCCAAGGAGCGCCGCATCGCCCTCGTCACGGGCCTCGGGGCCGGGGTGGGCGCCATCTTCAAGGCGCCCCTGGGCGGAGCGCTCTACTCGGCCGAGATCATGTACATCGGGGATTTCGAGCCCGAGGTCTTCGTCCCGGCCATCATCGGCTCGGTGGTGAGCTACTCGGTCTACTCCCTCTACGCCGGCACCAGCACGTTGTTCGCCTCCCCGGCCTCGTTGAGCTCGAGCCCCTGGCAGCTCCCCCTCTACGCGTTGCTCGGGCTCGCCTGCGCGGCGGCCGGGATCCTGTTCGTGTGGATGTACCGGGGCACCGAGAACCGGTTCCGGCGGCTCTCCTGGCCCCTGTCGCTGAAGGTGGGGGCGGGCGCCGGCGCCTCGGCTGGGATCGTCCTCGTTGTCTACTTCCTCCTCCCCCAGTCGAACCACTTCGCGGCCCTGGCCTCCGTGGACGTAGGGTACGGGTTCGTCCAGGCCGCCATGCTCGGACAGATCGGCGCGGCCTCCCTCGTGCCCCTCCTCATCGTCGTGCTCCTCGTCGCGGTGGTGGTGCGCATGCTCACCACCTCCTTCACCGTCGGGTCCGGGGGGGCCGCCGGGCTCTTCGGGAGCAGCGTCGTCGTGGGGGCCCTGCTGGGGAGCACGCTCGGCGGGGCCTTCCACATCTGGCTCCCCGGGATCGTCAGCACCTCAGCAGTGGCGGGGTTCGCCATCGTCGGAATGATGAGCTTCTTCGGGGGGATCTCGAAGGCCCCCCTGGCCGTGCTCGTGATGGTCGTCGAGATGTCCGGGAGCTACGCGCTGCTGCTGCCCGCCATGCTGGCCATCTTCATCGCCTACGCTGCCACCGGGAAGTGGCACATCTACCGGGCGCAGGTGGCGAACCGGCTCTCGAGCCCGGCCCACCGCGAGGAGTTCCGCAACTGGCTGCTCGAAGGGACACCGGCCCGGGCGCTCGCGAGACCGGTCCCCCCCACTATCCTCCCCTCGTCGACCGTAGCGGACGCCGAGGTGCTCGCCCTCCAAGGCGAGCCCCCGGTCCTCCTGGTGGGTGCGGAGGGCCACTGGCAAGGGGTCCTCCGCGTTCCCGACATCCCGAAGGTCCCCTCGGAGCTCCGGGGAAAGACGCTCGTGGCGGACCTGGTCCGGCCCCTCCCGCCCATCCTGCCGGAGAGCGAGAACGCCTTGGGAGCCCTCCGGGCGATGAACACCTCGCGCTCGGAGATCGCCCTGCTCCGCTCTTCCGCCCCCCCCGGCGGGCTCGTGGGCCTCGTCGAGCGCTCCGCCGTGATGCGGCTGCTCGCGAGCGGAGAGGGGGAAGTGCTCGAGGTACCCGCCTCCAGCGCTTCGACCCCTCTGCACTGACCTTCCGCCCCTCGGCGTCAAGGGATTTTGCGGGGGCCACATGCCGGGAGAGCTTTCGCTCACTCCTCCCGTCGGGAGCGGAGGGCGGGTGGGATAGGGAGTCCTTTTCCCCCGCCGAGGGCGTTCGAACCCGGAAGGCTCCCATGACCGAAAGCTCCTCTTCGCCGGGAAAGGGTTCCCGGCCCGTCACCGTCACCTTCGCCGGGATCCCGATGCTCGAGGGGGCGGGGGTCCGCCTCCGCCGCGTCTTCGGGCAGGCCCAGGCCTCGCTCTTCGACCCCTTCCTGCTCCTCGACCACTTCCGCTCTGGAGACCCCGCCGACTACGTGGCGGGCTTTCCCTGGCATCCTCACCGGGGGATCGAGACCGTCACCTACATGCTCGACGGGCGGGTGGAGCACGCCGACAGCCTCGGCAACGCCGGGACCATCGACAGCGGGGACCTCCAGTGGATGAGCGCCTCCAGCGGCATCCTCCACCAGGAGATGCCCCAGCGCAAGGAGGGGGTCCTCGAGGGTCTCCAGCTCTGGGTGAACCTTCCGGCGGGCCGGAAGATGGCCGTCCCGGCGTACCGGGACCTACGGGCGGGGAGGATCCCGAAGGTCCCCGTGCCGAACGGGGGCCAGGTGCGGGTCGTCGCCGGGGAGTACGCCGGCCAGCAGGGCCCCATCCGGAACATCGCCGCGAACCCCACTTTCCTGGACGTATCGCTCCCTCAGGGAGCTTCCTGGGAGGCCCCCCTACCGGCGGAGGACAACGCGTTCGTCTACGCGCTGGAAGGCCGCCCGCGCGTCGGCCCGGGAGCCGGCACCGAACTCGAAGAGGGCCAGGTCGGGCTCCTGGGGACCGGCGACCGGGTGACCCTTCGCGCCGCCCACGCCTCCTCCCGCGCGCTCGTCATCGCCGGCCGGCCACTCCACGAGCCCATCGCCTGGTATGGCCCCATCGTGATGAACACCCAGCAGCAACTGGCCGAAGCCCTGCGCGAGCTGCGCCTGGGGACCTTCGTCCGGGACCGCGAGCCGCTCCAAGAGTAGTTCGTCGGAGCTCCTCGAAGGGCCTTGCCCGGGCCGCCGGCGGAAGCTCCCCTGCCGGTCCGGCCCTGCGTGCCGGGCCTAGAGGGGGGCTGCCCCGAGGAAGTGGCCGATGAGGAAACCGGCGAAGCCCGCTGCGAGGCCGATCAGGAGCATCTGCAACCCGCTCCGCCAGAACGACCCGGCGGTGGTGCGCGCCTCGTAGACGCCCACGAAGAAGAGCGTTCCGGCGCTCAGGACGACGCTGGCGATGACGTCGACCGTGAAGTTGTACGGATAGATCAGGAAGGGAAGGAGTGGGATGAAGCTCCCGACCACCGTGGCCGCGCCGACGGTGAGGGCGCTCTTCCGGGGCTCGTCCTCGAAGACCGGGGCGAGGTGGAGCTCGAAGGCCATCATGAGCTCGAGCATCGCCTTGGGGTTCGCGCAGAAGCGGTCCAGCATCTCCTCGAGGACCGCCCCCTGGAATCCCCACTCCACGAGGATCTCCCGGACCTCTCCCCGCTCCACCTCGGGGAGCTCCTTCATCTCGCGGAGCTCGCGCCTCTCCTCCGCGCGGTACATCTTCAGCCGGGCCAGCGTGGAAGTGTACCCCACCGCGCCCATGGAGATGCTCTCGGCCGCGAGGGCGGCGAGGGTGGCGATGAGGAGGAGCTTGAGGTTCGTGGAGGCGGCCGAGAGCCCCAGGATGATCCCGAGGATGTTGACCAGCCCATCCTGGCTCCCGAGGATGAAATCCGACAGGAAGCTGCGGTGGGCGTGGGGCTCCATCCCTCCGTGTCCGTGCATCTCCTTCCCCACTGGAGAGGAGCCTCACCTTTCCTCTTTCAAAAGCCTTCAGGGGTGGAGCCCGCGCCCTGGAGCTTCGAAACGTCCCGAGCCCCCTGCCCCCTGGACCTGCGCTCCGGTCTCGCCCTGCTTGGAAGGACGCCCTCCCGGTCCCCGCACGGCCATCGCCCAGGCGATCCGGAGGAGCCCCTTGGGGGATCGCGGAGCAGGGCGCGCCGACCCTTTCGAGGGACGTTGGGGCAGGCAGGAATAAATGTCGTCCATCCTGTCGGGCGGACATGGCTTCCCCAGGGACGCGGTGTCCGACCTGCGGCCAGTGGAATCCCCCCGGGTCCCGGTACTGCAAATCTTGCGGGGCCCCGGTCCTCCCAGGAGTCCCTGGAGGGCCCCCACCCGTCGCTCCCTGGGGGTATGTCCCACCGGGGACGTGGAGGCCAGGAACTCCGCTCGCGACGGAAGAGGTGGGGGGGCTCGAGGCAATCCGGTGGTCGTCGGCCCTGAGCCTCGCCGGTCTGGTCCTCGTGGGGGTGCTGTTCTTCTTCACCGGGCAGCTCACCCCCGCGTTCTCCCCCTCGTTCGGCCCCACCATGATGGTCTCCCTCGATACCGGGCTCCTCTACTCCCTCCTGCTCGTCGGGGCGATCGGGCTCATCCTCCAGATCGTCGTCTTCTACCTCTACCACCAGGGCTTCTCTGAACTGAGGAGGGTGCAGCCGGACTTCTCCTTCCCCTCGATCTTTGCCCTGGTCGCCGCCGGCGCCCTAGTTCTCGTGCTTCTCGGCCTCATCCTGCTCGTCAAGGTCCTCGCCCAGGTGGCAAACTGCACCCCTTCCGGCTTCCCGATTCCTCAGAGTTGTTTCAGCGCGGCCGGGGTAGAGCTGACGGCCTCCCTCGTTCTACTGGGCCTGGGCGCGCTCCTCCTCCTGATCGGAACCGTGGGCGTGCTCATCGGGGTCTGGCGGCTCGGCGAGCGCTACCAGCGATCGGGGTTCAAGGTGGCGGCGATCCTATTCATCTTCCCGTTCGTGAACATCGTCGGATCGATCCTCATCCTCGTGGAGACCACGAACCTGCTGGGCCAGGGGCGCCCGGGACCGAGTTCCGGAGGTCTTCCACCCTCACCCTCCGGCCCCCCTCCACTCTCCTGAACAAGCTCGGGAACCTTGGGTCCCCGGGTCGAGGGTCCCGCCCGGGAACGCGAACCTCGCGAAGCATGCGAGCACAGCACAAGCTGCCGCAACCCATGTCCGGGGCTCACAAGCGTAGGGAGAAGAGAGGATGGGCTCATTCGAGCGATCCAGTTCGAAGCTCTCTTCCGGTCCGATCTTCGGACCTCCCCTCCATGATGCCGCCTTTCCCCGTCTTCCTCGAGGACCGGTCGACCTGGACCGATCCCTCCCGGTCCGTCCGGACGTCGCACTTGGCGCTCTCCGCCACCTCCCGTGGTAGAGGGAGGGCTTCGGAGCGGACCCAAAGCTTATAGACGGAACCTCGCTCGGCCGTCGTCCCCCCATGCCCGAGCTGAGCCCCCTCGAAGCCATCCAGAAGGTCCTCCAGGACTCCCCGCCCCGCAAGTTCCCGGAGTCCATCGAGGTCGCCATCAACCTCAAGGAGCTCGACCTCGCCCTGCCGAAGAACCGGGTGGACGAGGAGGTGGCCCTTCCCCAGGGGCGCGGGAAGCCGGTGAAGGTGGGGATCTTCGCCACCAACGAGATGGCCGCGAAAGTGCGAGGGACGGTCGACCTGGTGGTCGTTCCAGACACCCTCGACGAGAACTTCGGCAACAAGCGCCAGAGCCGGAAGCGCGTCAACGCAATCGATTTCTTCCTCGCCGAGGCCCCGCTCATGACCACCATCGGAAAGCGGCTGGGAACGGTCATGGGTCCGCGGGGCAAGGTTCCCCGCCCGATCCCTTCGGGTTCCGACCCGGCCCCCATCGTGCAGGCGCTGAGGCGCTCGGTCCGCGTCCGGAACCGGGGGAAGCGCACCTTCCACGCCCCGGTCGGCACACGGGACATGAAGCCCGAGCAGCTCGCCGCGAACCTCCAGGCCGTCCTGGACCGGGTCACGGGCAAGCTCGAGCGGGGGCGCAACAACATCGAGAGCGTCTACGTGAAGACGACCCAGGGCCCCTCGGTCCGTCTCTGGTAGGAAGCTCATGTCGGCGGCCCTGCAGACCCCGGTTTCGCACGAACGCGCCTCGCTCGTGGCCAAGCGCAGCAGGGTGGAAGAGCTCACCAAGGAGCTCGCGAGCCACCGCGTCGCCGGGATCGTCGCCTTCCGCGGGGTCCCCGCCTCGGCCTTGCAGAGCATGCGGCGCGAGCTCCGGGGGCACAACAACCGCCTGCGGATTGCCCCGAACTCCCTGCTCACGCACGCCCTTGCGCGTGCGGCGGAGGAGAAGCCGACGCTCCAGGAGCTCATCCCGCTGGTCCACGACCAGTGCGGGCTCCTCCTCTCCGAGACCAATCCCTTCGGGCTCTACCATGCCCTCGAGCAGACGCGTCAACCCACCTTCGCCCGGGGGGGCGAGATCGCCCCCCAGGATGTCCTGGTCCCGGCCGGGGAGACCTCCTTCAAGCCGGGTCCCATCGTCGGGGAGCTCCAGCACGTGGGCCTCCCCGCCGCCATCGAGAAGGGCAAGGTGGTGATCAAGAAGGACACCGTGATCGTCCACCAGGGCCAGACCATTCCCCGCGAGGTGGCCCAGATGCTCACCCGCCTCGAGGTCAAGCCGCTCGTGGTGGGCCTCGTCCTGCAGGGGGCGGTGGAGGAGGATTTCTATTATCCGCGCGACGCCCTTGCGGTCGACCTGGACCAGCGCCGGGCGGACGTGGCCCGGGCGCACTCCCAGGCCTTGGCTCTGGCCACGCGGCTCGGCTGGATCAGCCCCGAGACGCTGCCGCGTCTTCTCACCCGCGCCCACCGGGAGGCGCTGGGCCTCGCCATCGCCGGCGCCTACCCTACTCCCGAGACCCTCTCCCAGCTTCTACGCAAGGCCTACCAGGAGGCGCTCGCCCTCGAGGCCCTGAAGAGGAATTGACCTAGAAGAGGAGGAAACGACCATGCAGTACGTCTACGGAGCGCTTCTGCTCCACAGTTCGGGAAAGGCCATCGACGAACAGGGGCTCACCACCGTCCTCACGGCGGCGGGAGCCCAGCCGGACGCCGCCCAGGTGAAGGTCCTGCTCGCGTCCCTGGAGGGCGTGAACATCGCCGACGTCCTCGCCAAGGCCGAGACCGTCACGGTGGCCGCAGCCCCGGCCGCCGCCGCTGCCTCCGACAAGAAGGAGGGGGGCGGAGCGGCCAAGAAGGAAGAGAAGGAGGAGAAGGGCGTCACCGAGGAAGAGGCCGCCGAGGGCCTCAGCGCGCTCTTCGGTTGAGCCACCCCCCCGGGCCCCCGGGGGCCATCCCCCGGGGGTGAACCCGTTCCCTTCCTTCCCTTCGAGAAACGCAAACGCCTAAAGCCTCTCGACCGCTGCTTTGCCCGTTGGCGCTCAAGGAGGCCTGCGGGGTGGTGGGCATCTCGCTCCCCCACGGAGGCGCCGCGCCGTACCTGTACCTGGGACTGCGCGCCCTTCAGCACCGGGGACAGGAGTCCGCCGGGATCTCCACCACCTCCCACGGGCAACTCTACCATCGCCGCGGCATGGGCCTCGTCCACGAGGTCTTCGACCAGGAGGCGCTGGAGACCCTCCGGGGGAGCGGAGGGGTCGGGCACGTCCGCTACTCCACCACCGGCACCTCGACCCTGGAGAACGCCCAACCGGTCAGCGTCGCGGCGGGGGAGGGGGAGCTCGCCCTCGCCCACAATGGCGACCTGGTGAACTTCACGCGCCTGCGGCGGCGCCTGACGAACCTGGGGGTGGAGTTCCTGGGGAACTCCGACACCGAGGCCATGGGGCAGCTCATCGCCATCGAGTTCCACCGGACCCACGACATGGGCACGGCGATCCGGCGGGCCATGGGCGAGATGTCCGGGGGGTACGCGGTGACGCTCGTCCACGGCAACCGGGTCTACGGCTTCCGCGACCCTCAGGGCATCCGCCCGCTCGCCCTCGGCTCGCTCAAGGACGGCCATGTCCTCGCCAGTGAGTCGGTGGCCATCGAGCTCATGGGAGGGCGGATGCTCCGCGACCTCGAGCCCGGGGAGGTTGTCACCCTCGACCGCGGAGCGGTCAAGGAGGCCCCCCGGCACGTCACCCCGGTGAGCACGCGCGCGCACTGCATGTTCGAATGGGTCTATTTCTCCCGACCGGACACCGTCTTGGAGGGCCATCTCGTCTACGACGTCCGCCACCGGATCGGGAAGATCCTCGCCAGGGACGCCCCCACGGAGGCCGACCTCGTGGTCCCTGTTCCGGACTCGGGTCGCTCCCAGGCGCTCGGCTTCGCCGAGGCCTCCGGCATCCCGTACGCCGAGGGGCTCATCAAGAACCGCTTCGTGGAACGCACGTTCATCCTTCCGGACCAGAAGCGCCGCGAGGAGGAGGTCCGGGTCAAGCTCCATCCGATCGCCGGGGTGCTCCGGGGCCGCCGGGTCGTCCTCCTCGAGGACTCCATCGTCCGGGGCACCACGCTCCGCGAGGTGGTGGGGATGGTCCGCGGCGCGGGGGCCCGGGCGGTCCACGTCCGGGTCGGCTGCCCCCCCATCGTGGCCCCCTGCTACTTCGGCGTCGACATGAAGGAGCGCCGGGACCTTGTCGCCTACGGCCGGAGCGAGCAGGAGGTGGCGAAGTCCCTGGGGGCCGACTCCGTCCGTTACCTCACCATGTCCGGCCTGGTCGAGGCGATCGGCCTGCCGGAGAGCTCACTCTGTGTGGGGTGCCTCACCGGACGGTATCCCTTGAGCATCCCCCAGGAGCACCGCCGCTTCCAGAAGAGCCTCGGGGAGTTCTGAGACGGTGCGGCCGGCCGCCCTGCTGGCCCAGGTCGGGGAAGGCTTCGTGATCCTCGAACCGGGGAGCGAGGCTCCCCGCCGATGGACCCCCGAGGCGTCGCTCCGCGTCGAGGAGAGACTGAAGGCGCTCGAGGACCCGGGGGAGGCCGCCGCGACGCGCCTGCGTCCGGGCGGGGCCTCCGAGATCGAGTGCGCCGATGCGGCGAGCCGGAAGCTCGCGGGACGCTGGGGGCTCACGGTCCGCGAGCCCACGCTCCCTCGCCTGCGCGAGCTTCGGCGGACCCTGGGGGAGCCGGCGTTCTCCCTCCCCCGCGCGTTCGTCCTCGCCCGCGCCTCCCAGCGCCTCCACGAGCGGCTCTCCCGCCCGGAGGAGCAGGTCGTGCTGCTCTCCCGGGAGTTCGATCGCCTCGAGCGGCTCGAACTCAGGGACGGGCAGGCGCTCGAGTCCCTCGGGGACGTGAGCGACCCCGGCACCCCCGCCGGGGCCTATCTCACCATGGCCCGTGCCTCCCAAGAGGCCGTCCGGCTCCGCCGGCAGGAGCTGGGACACCTCCTCGAACTCGAAACCCGCCGGTTCCTTCCCAACGCGAGCGCACTGGTGGGGGCCCGCACGGCGGCCCGCCTCCTCGCCCTTGTCGGCAGCCCCGCTGCGCTCGCCCGCGCCCCCTCCTCCCGGCTCCAGAGGCTCGGATCGCGCCCGCGGGGCGGCCCGCAGGCGGGACCCAAGTACGGGGTGCTCTACCGGGCCGAAGGGATGGACCGGGTTCCCCCGGATCGGAGGGGCGCGCTGGCGAGGACCCTCGCTTCGCTGCTGGGACCGGCACTCCGGGCGGACCTGATCACCGGGGGCGCGCTCGGCTCGCAATTGTCTGACCGCCGGGAGCGTCGGATCCGGGACCTCAATCGGACGACCCGACGCGTTCCGGCCCGTGCGGAGGCCACCCTGTCCCGCGGCCGCACCGGGCGGCCGCCCCGCGAATCCCCGAGGTCCCCTTGAGAAGGCGGCCCGACCCCGTCCGGCACCTTCCCCCTCCGCTCAGCACGAGGCCCGGGCTCGTCGTCGAGGCGGCGGACGCGGCCGGACGGACCACGCTCTGGACCCCGGGGCTCTCGGACCCGCCCTCCCGGTACGGGGAGAGGGTGCGGTACCGGGAGGGGATGGCACTGCGCCACTGGGACCCGACGAGGAGCAAGCTGGCCGCCGCGCTGCTCCGCGGGGTCGGCGAGCTGCCCGTGAAACGGGGGGCCCGCATCCTCTACCTGGGCGCGTCGGCCGGAATGACCGTGAGCCACCTCGCCGATTGGATCGGACCCGAGGGGCGCGTGTTCGCCGTCGAGCGGAGCCCGCGGATGTTCCCGCGCCTCCTTGCCCTGGCCCGGGCATACCCCAATGTCTACCCGCTCCTGGCCGATGCGCAGTCCCCCCGAGAATACTTCGGGGAGGTCCCCGAGGTCGGGATGATCTATCAGGACGTCTCGCAGCCGGACCAGGGAGCCATCGCCCGCGAGAACGCGAGGCTCTTCCTCGCCGCAGGGGGGACCTACGCCCTGGTCCTCAAGCGCGCCAGCCAGTACCGCCGGGAGTCGGAGCAGGACCCCTCGGAAGCGCTCCATCCCCTCCGGGTCGAACGGACCGTGGGACTCGCGCCGTTCTACCGAGAGCACCAGCTCGTCGTCGCCCGGCTAGACTCTCCCGGGTGAGCGAGCCCTGTACACCGGACCGCGGGAAGAGGGCTCACTCACGGTCGCCCCGGGGGAGCCGGCCTCAGGCGCGGGCGCCGCGTTGCACCACGATGGTGACGATGTCCTGGTCGGCCAGCAGGTGGTCCTTCCCAACGGTCTGGCCGGGGAACCGGGCACTCCGTCCCCAGACCTGAGCGGACCGGAAGGCGCGGCTGAGCTCCAGTGGAAGACGCTCGAGCAGCTGCGCCACGCTGTCCCCCTTGCGCAGGATCACCGGTTCGCTGAGGTCCGGAGGGCGACCCGGGGGTTTGAGATAGACGCGCACGAAGCTCAGGGCGTCGGCGATGGCGTCCTTGAGCTCGCCGAGCCCCTGGTCCTTCGCGGCGGAGATGAAGAGCGCCGGGTGGGGGGCGAGGTGACGGACGATCTCGCCCCGACGCTCGGGGGTGAGGAGGTCGGCCTTGTTCACCGCCACGATCGCGGGAAGGTAGATCCGGTTGCCCGCGAGCACGTCGATGAGGTCGTCCGGGGCGGCATCCTCCCGGAGCAGGACCTCGCCGTTGTGGAAGCGGAACTCCTTGGCGATGGCGGCGATGCTCGAGGGGTCGAGATGGGTCAGCCGGGTGGTGCTGTGGACCTCGAGCCCCCCCTTGTCGTGAGGGGCGAGCACGATCCGCGGGGGTCGCCGGTTGATCCGGACCCCGGCCCCTTCGAGCTCCCCGAGCAGGGAGCGGTACTCCAGGTGCTCCGGGTCGAGCAGGAAGAGCACCAGGTCGCTCGACCGAACGACGCTGAGGACCTCCCGGCCTCGGCCCCGGCCCCGCGAGGCCCCGGGAATGAGCCCGGGCATGTCGAGGATCTGGATCGCCGCCCCCCGCCAGAAGAGCATCCCCGGGATGATCGAGGTGGTCGTGAACTCGTAGGCAGCGGCCTCGCTCTCGGCCCCGGTGAGGTGGGTGAGCAGCGTGGACTTCCCGACGGAAGGATAGCCGACGAGGGCCATGGTGGCGTTGCCGCTCTTGCGGACCGAGTAGCCGAGCGCTCCGCCGCTCGAGCTGCGGCTGCGCTTCTCCCGTTCCAGACGCAGGACGGCGATCTTGGCCTTGAGCCGGCCGATGTGGCCCTGGGTCGCCTTGTTGTACTGGGTCCGGCGGATCTCGTCCTCGATCTCCGCGATCTGCTCCTCGATAGAACCCATGACCGGAGCCCCCCAACGCTCGTCAACGGGCTTTAATTCTTGGCCGAGGAGTCCCCCGGGTGGGAGCCGTCCGAGCAGGGCCCTTCCGGAGCCTTCCGCCCGCCACGCGCTCCCCTCCTCCCAGCCTTCCCTTCCGGCGTTCCCCCGTCCCCCCTCCCCTCCCCCGGTGGAGTTGGTGGGATGCGGAGAGCCGCAGCGTACCGCAGCGACCGGAGGACCGGGAGAGCGAGCGCGCGGCGTTGGAACGGGCGCTCCTCCTCGGCCACGGACGGGGCCTCCCTCTGGCGGTGCACCTGCGTTCCAGCCCCGGAGGGACCGATGAGGTCTCTCTCGGGGTCCCGTGGGAGGGGGTCCGCTGGATCACCGAGACGCTGAGGGGTCGATCGGGCCGGGCCCTCCTGCGCCCGACCGACCCCCCGTCGCTCGGTCCGGTGAGGGAAGAGGACCTTGTCGGTGATGTGGTCCTCGCCAAGGGGTCCGATCGCTTGTCCCCCCAGCGGTCGGAACGGCCGGGCGGAGGCCCCTGGGAGGAGCTCTGCCAGATCCGCCACGGAAGCGCGGTGGACCTCGAGGTGCTCTGGAGGGTGGACCCCACCGGCCCCTCGGGCTCGGTCCGACTCCCTCCCCTGGGCAACCGCCCCCGAGGGGACCGGGAGACCCCGGTCCCGGTGCCGGTCTCGACGCCTCTCCGCCGCTCGCTCGAGTCGGCCTGGGAGGAGCACAACCTCGGACCCTGGTGGGAGGTGAGCGCCCGGATCCGCGTGGTGGGAGGTCGGCGCACCCCCCGGGGTCCGTCGCCGGCGCTGCTCGTCCGACGCTGGTTCGAGGTCATCAGCGACCTCAAGGGGGGTGGAGGGCTCTCGATCTGCTGGCGGAGTGGGCTCCTCTTCGGCCGAGGGTCCCTCTCGGTCCCCCCCCGTCTCCTCCCCTGGCGGACGCGTACCCCTGTGCTCTGCCCAGCGGAGCTCCTGACCTGGCTCTCGGTGGACCTCCCTCCGAGGGACGGTCCGGGTGTCGGGGGGAGGGAGGCGGAGCTTGCGCTCCAGGGTGTGCGGTTGGAGGGGATGGAGGGGTGGCCTTGGAACCCGGGGGAGGGCCATCACCTGCTCATCGTCGGGGAGACCGGGATGGGCAAGAGCAGCTTCGTGACCTCCCTCGCCGCGTCGGTCTTCGGACGGCCGGGCGTAGAGACGGTGCTCATCGACCCGCTGGGGGACACGGTGCGGGAGTTCCTGCGACGTGTCACCCCGGGAGGAGAGGGTCGCGCACGCCTCTGGGCCCCCCTGAGCGCTCCGCTCCCCCTGGACATCTTCGAATCCCCATCAGGGACGAGCGCGTCGGACCTGGCCCAGGACCAGGACCGGAGGGTCGGCGAGCTGGTCAGCGCCCTCCGGCAGCTGAGGTCGGAGAGATACGGCGAGACCGTCTTTTGGGGACCGCGGCTGGAAGGGCTGCTACGACGGGTGCTCCTCCTGGTCGTCCGCCAGCCCCATGGGACGCTGCGGGACGCCGAGACGCTGCTGAGCGCCCCGGAGCACTGGAGCGCCCAGGCGGAGAGGCTCCCGGAGCGCTCCCGGGAGCTGTACCGCGGGATCCTCCGGGAATCGCCGGAGGACCGTCAGGGGGCCCGCCGGGTAATCGAGGAGATCACGCTCTCGGAGGTGCTCGGGAGGCTCTTCGCCGACCCGCGTCCCTCTCCACTGGCCTCCTTGCTCGGTCCGGGCCGGGCCGTGGGGTTCGACCTCGAGCGGGCCCGGGTGGGAGAGCGTATCTCCTCCTACCTGGGAGGGGTGCTGCTCTCGCTCCTCTGGACGTACGCGATGCACCGGGACCGTCGCCGCGCCCTCGCGCTCTTCCTGGACGAGGTCCAGGCGTACCCCACGACAGTGCTCCTGGAGATGCTCGCGCTGGGCCGGCGGTTCAATCTTCACCTGGTGGCCGCCACGCAGTCGTTGGGCTCCCTCTCACCGGCGCTTCGGGAAGCGCTGCTCACGAACTGCCGGGATTGGGTCCTCTTCCGAGGCTCCCCCGCTGACGTACGCTACGTCGAGGACGTGGCCCCCTCGATCTCGAGGGAGTTGACCGGGCTGGCCCAGGGGGAAGCGCTGGTCCTCCGGGGGAAGGGCCGTCGCATCGCCCGGCTCCGTACGCTCCCGCTCCGTGCGGCCAGCGGGGAGAGACCCGCGTCCTCGCCGGTCCTCCTTCCCGCGGTTTCCGGGTCGGACACCTCGGATGTGCGGGAGGCCCGTGCCCCCTCGGAGCCGGCCGGCCCCGTTCCGGCGAGCCGGGAGAGCGACTATCTCACCGGGCTCTTCCGCTCCCGGTTGGAGGAGTGGAGGAAGGGTCAGCCCGAGGGAACGGTCCTGCTACCGCTGAGGGAGGTGCTCCTCTGGTTGCACGGGGACGCGAAGGAGGTCCGACGCATCGGAGCGCTCGGTTTCCGCACCGGGCTCTTCCGGGGCCGGAGAGAGACCTCCGAGGGCCCTTGCTGGGAGCTCCGAGAGGAGATGGGGGAGGGGGTCGCGCCGGCTTCCTCCCCCTGACCTACCGGTAAGGGCGGGGGGGCGGGGGCCCTCCCCTCCGACCCTTCCCGGTCCGGTTCCCTTCCTCCGGACTGCGCCGGGAGAGCGCTGGAGGGCACCGGGGGCCCTTCGGGGGCTCCTTTCGGGCTCCGAAGCCAGGAGAATTTTAAGCACCGGGCCTCATACGTTGAGCGGTGTCCGCCCCGTCCCCCGTCGCTGTCAACACGCAGAGGTGCGTGACGGGGATCGAAGGGTTGGACAACATCCTCGACGGGGGGATCCCCCGGGGGAACACCGTCCTCGTCTCGGGGAGCTGCGGGACGGGGAAGACGACGTTGAGCCTGGAGTTCCTGGTCCGGGGGGCCTCCAACGGGGAGCGCTCGCTCTTCCTCTCGGTCACCGAGGCCTCCCCCAAGATCGTCCAGAACCTCTCCACCTTCGAGTTCTTCGACCCGAAGCTGATGGAGGAGGGGCGGCTCACCTTCCTGGACGTTCCGGTCCTCTACGAGAAGCTCGGGCTCCACCGGGAGGAGTTCTCCCTCGAGGACATCGACCTCCTGGTGGGCTCGATCGTCCGGCTCGCGAGCGAGCTCAAGGTCCAGCGGCTCGTGCTCGACTCGCTCACCTCCCTCTGCTACCGCATCCGGCAGGACGAGAAGATCCGTGACCTCATCCTCAAGCTCGGAAAGGGGCTCTCCGACATCGACTGCACCACCATCCTGGTGAGCGAGATCGGGCCACAGGAGAACCGCTATTCGCTCTACGGGGTCGAGGAGGCCATCGCGGACGGGGTCCTCCTCCTCGGGAACGTGCAGCGGAGGGGGGATTTGCTCCGCACGCTCAAGGTGATCAAGATGCGCGGGACGACGCACTCCAGGGCCCAGTACGTGCTCGACCTGACCTCCCTGGGCATCCTCCTCGCCCCCTATCTGAAGGGCGGGAGGGGCTGGGAGGGCGTCTGAGATGGCGGAGTCGCCGACCCCGTCGGACGTCGCCGACCGCCTTCGCGCCCTCCCGGCGGGGAGCGGCGTGGCCTTCAAGCTGGGCGGGGCCGAGTACGCGGAGAACTACCTGGCCGCCCTCGCCGCGGTGCTCCGGGACTTCGCCAGCGAGGTCGACGGCTTCGTCATCTACGTCTCCATGACCAACCCCTCGGCGCTGGTGAACTCGCTCCTAGGCTCCCTGGACATCCCCGTGGACCGGGTCTTCTTCGTCGACGCCATCAGCCACGTCATGATGAGCCACACCTCGCGCCTCCCCAACGCGAGCTACGTGGAGAGCCCGACGATGCTGGAGAACATCATGCTGCGCGTGGAGTACTACCTGCGCCGGGCCCGATCGCCCCGGAAGATCGTCGTGCTGGACTCGGTGAACTCCTTCGCCATCCACAACGACCCGTCCATCCTCGCGGAGTTCTTCCACATCATGGTGAACAACCTGAAGTCCCGCGGCATCACCACGGTGATCCTCGCCGTCACCGAGGACACGAGCCCCGAGCTCGAGAACATCCTCTCGCTGGTCTGCGACGACACCATCCGGCTGGGCGGACCGGCGCCCGCGGGAGCGGCGCGGACATGAGCGCGGAGGAAGGTCCGGCCCTCTTCGGGATCCCGGAGCTCGACTCGCTGCTGCTCGGTCAGCTGCCCAAAGGCTGGCTCGCCCTCCTCTCCGGCACCCCAGGGAGCGGGCTCGAGCTGCTCGCCAAGCAGTTCTCCCAGGCCGGCCCCCCCGGGCGGCCGGCCCTCTTCTACACCACCAGCGAGCGGACCGAGGACATCCGTCGCGCGCTCAAGGACTTCGGCTGGCGCGACGACCTCCAGATCGAGAACTTCTCCGACGAGTACTACGACCAGGTGCTCTCGAAGGAGATGGAGGTGAGCCGCTTCCGGGAGCGCGGCATCTCCCCCCAGGAGCTCGCCCAGTTCCGGCTGGAGTCCATCGAGCCTCCGCCGGTGGACTTCATCACCCGCGTCCTCGTGCAGCTCTCCACCCTGGAGGAGCCCTTCCGCCTGATCATCGACTCGCTGGACTTCTTCCTGGAGCAGATGGAGACCCCCTCGGTGATCTCCCTGGTCCGGCAGGTCCGCGCGAGGGCCCAGCGGGTGGGCGGCTACGCCCTCCTCACCTATCACCCGGACATCCACGACGCGAAGACGACCGGGACGCTCGAGGACATCGCCGACCTGCTCCTCGACGTGCGAGTCAAGGAGGTCGGGAGCCGCAACGAGCACTACCTGGACCTGCGCAAGGTCCGCAACCACCCCGAACGGACCGGCAGCGTCCGCATGGTCATCTCCGAGCACGGGTTGACCAGCTCCTCCTAGGGGACCCGACGTGCTGGAGCGCGTCCCGTCCCCGCGGCCTCGGACCCCCTTACCCCATCGCGTTCCGGTCTCCGCAAAGGGGGAGCGGGCCTTCCCTCCCCCGCTCGCCGGCTCGGTCCGGACCGTGCCTTTCCGTTCGCGGGTCCTCCGCGACAACCCGCTCGGTGACCCGGTCGTCCGCCAGGAGGTGGTCTACACGCCCCCGTCGGGGGAGACCCGGGGAAAGCCGCTGCTGGTCTACCTTGCCGGCTTCCTCGGGGCCGGCTGGAACACCTTCGTCACGGGACAGCCGTTCGGGGAGAGCCTGGTCCAGCGCGTGGACCGCCTCATGCGTCACCGCGAGTGCCCCGAGGCCGTCCTCCTCGCGCCGGACTGCCTGACCACCCTCGGGGGAAGCCAGTACGTGAACTCCCCCGCCACAGGACGCTACGAGGACCACGTCATGGACGAGCTGCTGCCATGGGCCCGCGCGAAGTACGGGACCGGGCCGGTGGCCCTTTTCGGCCAGTCGAGCGGGGGGTTCGGGGCCCTTCACCTCGCCCTCCAACGACCCGGGGCCTTGGAGGCCGTCGGCTCCAGCGCCGGCGACATGAGCTTCGAGTACTGCTACCTGCCCGAGTTCCCCCGGGCGATCCGGCACCTGCGCAGCGCGGGAGGCGTGGATCGCTTCCTGCGCGGGCTCCTCGCCACACCCCCCACCTCGCTGAGCCCCTCCATGGGGTTCGCCGCCGCCCTCGACGTCGTCGCCATGTCCTCCTGCTACTCCCCTGTCGAGGAGGAGCCGGGGGCCTTCGAGCTCCCCTTCGATCCGGGGAGCGGGGCGATCCGTCCCGAGGTCTGGGAGCGCTGGATGACCTTCGATCCCTGCCGGAGGCTCCGCGTGGAGAAGGACGTCCAGGCGTTCCGGAGGCTCCGCCTGCTTCTGCTCAACGCCTCGGGCCAGGACGAGTGGGGCCTCGACGTGGCCGCTTTCCGCTTCGCGGAGGAGGCCAAGCGGCGCGGCCTTTCCGCAGAATACCGCGAGTACCCGGGCGGGCACTTCGACAAGGGACCCCGGCTCGAGGACCTGGTCCGGAGGCTCGCCCAGACCCTTGCCGGGGAGGAGGGACGGCCGTCCCGCTCCCGAAGGACCAGACCCCGAGCCGGGGAATCATCATAAGCGGAGCGCCGGTCCTTCCTCCCGGGAAAGCCGATGGAAGACGTGGTGGTCCTCTGGGACGAGAAGGTGACCCTGCGGGACCCGGTCCTGGTGGAGGGGCTCCCGGGCGTGGGGAACGTGGGCAAGCTCGCCGCCGATTATCTCAAGGACGCCCTCAAGGCCAAGCACCTGGCCACCTTGTACTCGAAGTACTTCCCCCCCCAGGTCTACGTGAACGAGGAGGGGGTCATCCGGCTCGTCTCCAACGACCTCTACTACGTCAAAGGGGGCCGGGCCCCGGCGCGCGACCTGCTCATCCTGGTGGGCGACTACCAGGGATTGAGCCCGGAGGGTCAGTACGAGCTCACCGACCGGGTGCTCCGGGCGGCCAAGGAGTTCGGCGTGCGCGAGCTCTACACGCTGGCGGGTTTTGCCCAGGGGAAGCTGGTGGAAGCGCCCCGCGTGCTCGGCGCCGCCACCTCCCAGGGGCGGGTGGAGGCGATGAAGCCGCTCGGTGTGGTCTTCTCCCGGACCGACCCCGGCGGTGGCCTCCTGGGAGCGAGCGGGCTCTTCCTGGGCCTCGGACGTCTCTACGGGATGGAAGGGGTCTGCCTCATGGGCGAGACCTCCGGCTACTTTGTGGACCCGAGGAGCGCCGAGGCGGTGCTCCGGGTGCTCTCCCAGGTCCTCCAGCGGCCCATCGATCTCTCCGCCCTGGAGAGCAAGGCCAAGGAGATCGACCGGATCGCCGCGAAGTTCCGGGAGATGGAAGGGAAGCCGAGCCCCGAGGCCCCCGCCCAAGCTCGCGAGGACCTCGGGTACATCGGTTGAGGGGCGGCCGCGAGCGGCGGTCCCGGCGCCCATGAACGCGCGCCCGTCCGAGAGAGCTCTGGCCGAGGGGGCGCGGCGCGATGTGCTCCTTCGCACTCCCCTCTTGGAGGAGATCCGACGCGACGGACCGATACGGTTCGACCGCTTCCTAGAGAAGGTCCTTTTCGACCCGAGGGACGGCTACTATGCGCTCGACCGGGAGATCCTGGGACGGACCGGGGACTTCCGTACCGCCCCCGAGGTGCACCCGATCTTCGGGGCCACCTGGGCCGCCCCCGTGGCCGAGTCCCTCGGAGCCCCGGGACGGCGGGCAACGCTGGTCGAGCTGGGGCCGGGTCGCGGGTACCTGCTCGAGGGTCTCCTGCCGGAGCTCGCGCGGAGAGGCTACGGACCGGATTCCCTGGACCTGTGGGTGGTGGAGCGCCGACCCCTCACCGGGAACGCCTGGGAAAGGGTCCGGGAGATGGGCTTCCCGTTCCATCCGGTCCCCCGTCTCGAGGAGCTCCCTTCCCTGCCCAGGGCCGTGGTGCTCGCCAACGAATTCCTGGACGCCCTCCCTTTCCGGAGGCTCCGTTCCTCCCCTCCACTCTGGCGCGAGCTCAGGGTCGGGGCGACGCCGGACCTCCCGGGGGGGCTCGGGTGGGTGGAGGGGGAGACGGTCCGCCTGGATCCGGAGGGACCTCCCGAGGCCCCAATGGGCACGATCTATGACCTTCCCTCGGGGGGCGATGGAGCCCTCGAGCTCTTGCTCCAGCGCGTAGGGCGGGGCCGGTTCCTCCTGGCGGACTACGGCGACGAGACCCCGGGCCTCCTCCGGCGAAAGCCGGAGGGCTCGCTCGAAATCCACGCCCGCCATTCTGTCGGGCTGGACCCCTTCGTCCGGTTGGGCTCGCAGGACATCTCCTGCTGGGTCGACTTCTCCCGGGTGCGCGCCCGTCTCGAGCGGGCGGGGTGGGCCGTCGAACCGCTCCAGACCCAGATCGAGGCGCTGATCCGCTGGGGTCTCAAGGACCGCTGGCGGGAGATCGAACGCTCCCTTACGGAGAACGACCCGGCGAGGGTGGTGGCCCAGCTCTCCCTGAAGACGCTCCTCCACCAGTACTCGTCCCACCGCGTGCTCGTGGCCTCGCGGGAGTGAGGGGCGAGATCCCCCGACCCGCGGGGCGTCGATCACTTCCCGCGCGTTCCACTTCAGGGGGACGCCTGGGTCGGCCGCGAGCGCGGGGTCTCGATTCGCTCGGCCAGTCCCGCCCGGACCAGCAGCTCCGCCTTTCCTTCCGGGAGCTCGATCAGGTCCTCGGCGTGTAGGTCGACCGCATCCTCCGGTCCCGCCATCACGGGCGCCCCGTCCTTGAGCACACGGACCACGGCAAGGTCCGACGGTTCCTCTCTCCCAGGGGGAGAGGGCCGTACCGAGATCGCCCCGTCGGAGGCGGCGCCCGTGCCGGCAGGGAGGACCGTCTCGCGGGGGGATGGGGCCGGAGGAGCTCCCGCGGGAGGGGATGTCTCGGTCGGAACGGGAGAGAGGAAGGGAGCGAAGCGGGTGGCGAAGGAGGCGATCTGCTCCCGCAGTTGTTCGGCCAGCGCCCGCTCCTCGGGGAGCAGGTTGGCCCAATCCTCTGACTGGAACGCCGCGTGGACCGAGCGGCGACCGATCTTCTCCAGGCGCCACTCCAAAAGCGCGCTCACCGCGCTCAGCACGCCGGCCCTCGTCTGCCGCGTCATCTCGGTCCGCGCCGAGGTGGGGTCCTTGCGGAGCTCCTCGGCGAGGAGGGAGTCCAGTTCCCCCAGGTACCGGCGGGTGGCCTCGTAGAAGTCCGGGGGAAGGGCGACCGGGGTCCGGGACTGCATCTCCTCGCGGCGCAACCGGAGGAGGCGGTTGTGGTAGTCCTCGGACTGGGCCATGGATCCGCTCGCGGGAGCCCTAGGGACGCCCCCAATAAGAGTGTCGCTTCGGCCGCGAGGGGAGCTTCCTCGGCGACCCCCCAGGGACGCGAAGACGGTAAGGGGGTCCCGGGTTCTTCGGGGGTCGGTGGCCGTCTTGCCTCCAGCGGAGAACTTCCAGGAGTTCCTGAGGACCTTGGCGGATCTCCGGGAGGCGGTCGCCGACCGGGCCCTCGTGCTCGTGGAAGGGGAGCGGAACAGGAAAGAACTTCC
>JAKATE010000012.1 GCA_021828085.1 Thermoplasmata archaeon
GTCCCTTCGGGTCCGTGTTCGCCAGCATCGGGAACCGTCGGAAGTCCCCCCTCGAGTGCTTCGACCGGTACGCCGGGTTGTCGACGGAGTTCGGGATGTGGTTCCGAAGACGCTGAAGGGTCGTGACCTGAAGCGGCTCACGGACCGCCTCGGCATCGTAGAAGTAGCGAGGCGATTTGGTCAGGAGGAAGACGTACTCATGCGACCGGGTGGGGCGGTCACGGATCGGCTCGGGCATCGGGTTCCGCTTCGCCCAGATGCAGTCGGCGCGGAGCCACCAGCCGCGGCGACGAAGCTCGAACGCGACTCTCCACGGAATTCCGGTGAGATCCTTCGGCTTGACGTCTCCAAACCGGGAGGCCGGTCTCCGACTCCCCCCGCGACCCCGCGTTTGGGCAGGGTCCCACTCCCGCGAGAACGCCTCCCGGGAGGAGGCGCGAATCGGACTGTCGGTGTGGTACGTGTCTCCCAGGTTCAGCCATAGCGTTCCGTCGGACCGGAGAACGCGGCGGACCTCGTCAAAGACCGGAGCCAAGTGCTCGACGAAGAGGTCGGGGTCCGGTTCGAGGCCCAACTGACCGAGCCATCCCCCGCAGCGAGAGCAGGTCTTGGTGGCGGGAAGGTTGACCGCGGCACCAGTGTCACCGGCCGGGGATGACTCGGGGTCCCTCACATCAAGCAGCGAGCGCCTCTGGCGCGGCAGACGGGCTTCCCACTCGTGGGGGCACGAGGGGTCCCCGCCCCATAGCACGGGCGGGATTCCGTAGTCCCTCAGACCCCAGTATGGAGGGGAGGTGACGACGCAGTGAACCGACTCGTCGGGCAGTGTATGGAGAACCTCCCGTACCTCGCCTTCGAGGATCGCCGGCTCCAGTCCCGTCGGGATCACGGGCCACCCCCAACGTCTTCAATCCGAGGGGATTCGGCCGCCGGTCCTCCGGGGGTCCGGCAAAGCACCTCTCCCAGGTCGGGAGAGGCCGCCGGCATGGGTTCTATAAGGAAAGTGTTACGGGCCCGCCGGGATTCGAACCCGGGTCGATGGCTCCGAAGGCCATCAGGATCGTCCAGACTACCCCACGGGCCCGGTCAGCGACAGGTCAGAGGGCACTTCTACCTGATGGGCCCGCCCGCCTCCTCGGCCGGTTCGGGGGCGCGGAACCGCTCGAGCGGAGCGCCGGGTCCGGTCGGGAGGGGAAAGAGCGCGCGGGCCGAGCTCTCGAGCACCTCCAGACGCTGCCGGAGGTAGGGGGAGACCCCGTAGCGCTCGACGAGCTTGCGCGCCAGCGGCAGATACTTCGTCACGCTCGTCGGGTACACGGTGGGTTTGAGCGCCGTTCCGCACGGCTCAGACCCGTGCCTCCGCGTGCAACGCCCCCCCAGGGGGGGACGACGGTAGCTTGCGTTACACTTCGGGCAGCGGAAGTGCTGCGTGGCGTAGCTCTTGAGGTTGCCCATGATATCCGGAAGGAAGTGGTGGCTGAGCACCCGGCTCACCGAGTCCACCAGGTCCACCGCCCGGATCTGCGCGGCGAGCTCGAGCGTCGCCTCCACCGTCCGCTCCATCCCCATCGCCTCCCGGTAGGCGGACTGGAGGGGACCTCCGGCGAGGTCCCAGGTGTCGTGGGTGAAGGCGCTCCCTCGAAGCCCCGCCGCCCCGAGAGGCAGGCGCTTGCCGATCGTCGGGACCATCGGCTCCACCTCGCGGGGGGAGCGGCGCTCCTCGGTGGCACGGTACACCTCCAGGGGGTAGCGGAGGCCCACGTCGACGTTGTGGGCCTCCTTGTCCACCTCCCGGGGGTCCAGGCGGGTGGTCAACACGAGGGGCTTGTCCATCAACGCCCCCCGCCGGACGGGCAGGTACGTGTGGGAGAAGTTCAGCAGCCCGTCCATCAGGAGCGTGACCGAATCCTCGTCGCCGTCGCAGTTCCGCCGCTTAGCGGCGTGGAAGACGGGGTGGGCGAGGCAGGCCTCGGCGTCGGTGAACCCGAGGATCCGACCGAGCACCCCGCCGGAGGTGTGCGGGGCCAGGGCGATGACGAGCTCCCCCCGCAGCTCCTCCATCCGGGAGGCGCGGTAGAACGGCTCGCCCCCGTACAGGCGTCGGAGCTCCTCGTCCAAGAAGTGCGAGAGGTCGAGCAGGTACTCGCCGGCCCGCCGGGAGAGCACCACGTCCTGCGGGTAGAGCTCGACCAACTGGCCATCGTCCACGAGAGGCTTCCCGAGCCAGTCCCGATCATAGCCGAGAGCCCGCGCCTCCTCGGGGGAGAGGTCGACCTCGCGCAGCCGGACGTGCGTGAGGGGAAGGTCGGTGAGGTCGAAGCGGGCGGTGCCGTCCTGGTAGACGCTGATGCCGTGGGCGGCCCGGAGCAACCCCTTCTCCAGGGGCTCGGGGGTACGGGACTCCGAGACCAGCCCCTTCACGCCCTGGACGTCGGGGGGGGTCCCTTCGAGCCCCACGTGACCGAGCGCCTCCTTCAGGAGGCGGTCGTACGGGAGCACGATCGCCTGGCTCTTCGAGGTCGGCTCGGTGTGGCCCCCGCAAGGGCAGCGGTTCGCCACGTCCTCCCGGCCGCAGTTGGGGCAGCGACGGACGCCGAGGGAGACCGGGGCCGGCGATCTTCCGGACGGGGTGCCGGCCGCTTCCGCCGCGACGCGGAGGGAGCGGTGGATCCCTCCGGTCTCACCGACGGGGAAGAGGGCATGGACGTTCGGCTGCATCTTCCGCCGGTTGGCCTTCTCCGGCCGCCCCACGCGGGCCCCGATGCGAGTGGGCCCCCGGGATTTCAGGGGCAGCCGGGCCCGCCTTGCGGCCTCCCGGAGGCCGTCCGCCTCCGTTTTCCCCGGGGGCGCGGAGGAGACGAGGCGCCCTTCCTGGTCCTCCAGCCCGAGTCCGAGCAGGAGGCTCTTCGCCTCCCGAGCTTCCAGGGAGAGCCTGCCCTGCTCCGACCGGTGGAACGCCCCGAGCCGGAGGAGAAGCTCCTGATCCTCCGGGGAGAAGGGCAGCGATAGGCCTCCGAGGGGGGAGAGCGCACCGCTCTCCAGGACCCGGGCGGAGAGACGGGCGATCTCCTCCCCTTCCACGTCGTGCCAGAAGAGCGTGTACCAGGGGTGCAGGGGTACGCCGTAGCGCCGCGCATCTTCAACGGCCTCCTCCAGGCTTGGATGGAGGCACCGGGCCCCGATGGGGAGCCCGCGGGACCTCCACTCCTCCACATGCCAGGGGAGGGTGTACGCCCCCGGCTCCAGGGGGTGATTGTTCTCGAGGAACTCCCCGAAGGAGATCAGGATCTCCCCGAGGTCCACGATCCGCCGGACCCGGGGGAGCAACTCCTCCGCACGGGCCCGGTCGCTCACCCCGACGAACGAGCCGTCGTCCAGCAGCACCCGGGGGCCTTCGACGGTGTCGCACAGGGCCATGGCCGCGGCCTTTCCGGGCAGCTCCAGCTTCACCTGGGTCCCCACGGCAACGAAATGGCGCAGGAGCACCATCGTCGCCGGGTTCACCCCGGCCGCGGCGAGCCCGGTCGTGCGGGACCGGCCGTACACCAGCCGGAACCCCCCGGGCCGATGGGGATGGGCTAGGACCGGCCGGCCTCCCACGGCCTCGGCGAGGTAGCGGGGCTCGCTCTCCTCGGCCTCCTCCGCGACGGGGGAGGCCCTTCCGAGCGAGGAGAGGAAGTCCCAGCCGGTGAGGCCGAGCTTGTCCACCGTCTTGAGGAGCTTGGAAGCCTTCTGGCAGATCCCCTCGGCGAGGACCAGGCAGGCACCGCCCCGTAGGCCGTTGGTCCCGACGCGTGGAAGGTTGCGATAGCTGCTCACCTCCATGTCCCCCTCGGTGGGCTCGCCGTTGACGCAGACCGGGAGACGGGAGACGACGGCCCGGATCTCCTCGCGGGAGGGGACGTACTGCAGGTGCTGGCAGTGCTTGTAGAGAGGGATCTCCTCGCAGTAGCGCTCGATCTCGTCCGGGGTGGGGGTGTACGCCGGGATCCCCAGGGTCCGACGGACCACGTCCGCCATGAGGACGGAGAGGGCTTGAGCGGTCCCTCCCGCCGCGCGGATGGGCCCCGCGTAGTAGAGGTCGACGTACCCTCCTTCCGACGCTCCCCGTAGCTCGACCTTCGCGAGCCCCTCGAGAGGGGCCACCAGGATGCCCTCGGTGAGGATGGCGAGGCCGACACGAAGCGCGACCTCGAGCCTTTCGGCGAGCGTGCCCCGGCTCTCGTCCTGGGCGAGCTCCTGGGTGAGGGTGAGCGCGACCTCTTCCCGGTTCATCGACCGGGAGAGCTCGCGGATGCGCTGGGCAATCCCGCGGACCGGCCAATGGGTGAGCAGGAGCTCCTCCACGCGGCTCGCGAGGTCCTCGGCGCGAGGGATCTCCACCCGGAGGGACGGGTCCAGCCCCCGGGCCCGGGCCTCCCCCGCGACCTGGTAGGCCCGGGAGACCCCCCGGTCCAGGAGGGCGAGATACTCCTCCACGGGTGCGTCGAACGCCCCTCCGGCATGATAAGGGCGCGGGCGGGGGGGGCCTGCCAACCCTGAAGGGCTATCTTCCGCGCGCCTCCTCGAGCGGCCGGTCCCCGACGGGAACTGTGGATGCAAGGCCGAAAGGGGAACCCCCGGTTCCGAGAGCCCTCGATGGACGATGCCCGCCGGACGGCGGTGCTCGTCGCGCTCGCGGTCTCGCTCCTGGCCACCGTAGGCTCCTCGCTCGCCCTCCTTCCGCTCCCCCATTCGGTCCCGCTCGCCGGGGCCCTCGCCGTGGTGGCCACCCTGGCCCTGCTCCCCACGACCATCCTCTGGACGCTCCGACGCCGCCCGGCGGTCCAGAGGAGCTCGGTCCTCCTCCTCCTCGCCTCCGCCGCATCGTTCGGGAGCTATCTCGTCGGCGGTGCCGTCGGCCCGAGCACCCCGGTGATGTTCCTCCCGGCCATCCTCGCCCTCGCGATCTTCCTGACGGTGGGCCATCCCAGCCGGGAGACCGCCGAAGGGCGCCATCGTCGCGTGCTCCGGTGGAGCCGGAGGTCCTTCCTCGTGGGAGGGGCCTCGCTCTTCCTCGCCCTGGTGCTCTACTTCGTCTACGCCTCCCTCCCCGCCGTGGCTCCCCTCACCCACACCACGCTCGCGGAATCCTCCTCGCTCTCGCCGGGGGAGACCCTCCAGGAATCCATCCTGGCCTCGGCGGGCGAGCAGGTCTACGCCCTGGTGGCCACGAACGTCTCCGGGCAGGACCTGACCGCGACGCTGCTCTCTCCGACCAATTCGACGCTGGGGAGCGCCACTCCCGGGACCGTGGCCGACCCTCAATCGTTCTACGTCGCGGTGCAGGACCACCCGGGGGTCTACCATCTCACCGTCCGGTACGCCGGGAGCGGGCCGGCCGCTGCGGTGAACTGGACGCTCGCCACCGTGCCTGCCGGCGGGGTGGCCCTCGCCGCCTTCACCGTGAGCCTCGGCGCCCTGAGCGTTCCCCTCATGGCCGGCGGGGCGATCCTCTGGTACTGGGAGGGGAGGCGCCAGCGCCCTAGGTCCCCGCTCCCTTCCGCAACCTCCCGCGGGGCGTCGGACAGTGGAACCGGGGGGGTCTCTGCGCCTCCGGTCGAGGGAGACCCGCCGGCTGGAGCATAGCGTTTAAATACCACGCCCAAGGATGGCTTCGGCGAGCGTCTGACGCTCAGCAGACAAACGGACGGGAGTCGGGGCGATAAGCATGAAATCCATCATCCAGGAAGCCATCTCGAAGCACCAGGAGAGCCAAGCGCTGGAGGCCCGCAAGGTCCCCGGCCAGCCGAGCGCGGACGACGATGAGCTGGCCAAGCTGGCCGAGCAGCTCAAGGTCAACATCCGCATCGCGGGCTGCGGAGGGGGCGGCACCAACACCATCAACCGCTGCGTCGAGGAGGGCATCAGCGGCGCGGAGATGTGCGCGCTCAACACGGACGCCAAGCACCTCCTCACCATCCACTCGCCCCGCAAGATCCTCATCGGCCGCCGGGCCACCAAGGGCCTGGGGGCGGGCGCCCGCCCGGAGGTGGGCGAGGAGGCCGCCCGGGAGAACGAGGAGGACATCCGCGGCTTCGTCCAGGGGGCCCACATCGTCTTCGTGACCGCCGGGATGGGCGGCGGGACCGGGACCGGTTCTGCGCACGTGGTCGCCCGGCTCTCCAAGGAGGCCGGCGCGCTCACCATGGGCGTCGTGACCCTTCCCTTCGCGGCGGAGGGCGCCGTCCGGATGGAGCAGGCGCGCGACGGCCTGGAGCGGCTGCGCCGCGTCTGCGACACGACCATCGTGATCCAGAACGACAAGCTGCTCGAGCTGGCCCCCCGGATGCCCCTCGACGCGGCGTTCAAGCTGGCCGACGCGGTCTTGATGACGGCGATCAAGGGGATCACCGAGATCGTCACCAAGCCGGGTCTGGTCAACCTCGACTACGCCGACCTCCTCACCATCATGAAGGATGGGGGGGTGGCCCTCATCGGCCTCGGCGAGAGCGAGTCCGCGACGGACCGGGTCACCGAGGCGGTCACGGAGGCGCTGACCTCCCCGCTCCTCGGCGACGTGGACCTCAAGGACGCCACCGGCGCCTTGGTCCGCGTGGTCGGCGGTCCGAGCATGACCGTGAGCGAGGCGGAGAAGGCCGCGGCCCTGGTCGGCAGCAAGATCTCCAAGCGCGCCCGCATCATCTGGGGGTGCACGGTGGATCCCTCCCCCGAGATGGAGAACACCATCAAGGTGCTCCTCATCATCACCGGGGTGAAGGCGGCGAGCCTCCTCGGCGCCCGAGGAGGCGGCTACGCGACCGGCGAGTCCAGCGGGAGCATCGACCAGGTCAGCTGAACCCCGGCGCCGAACCCGTTACCTGGGGGTGGAGGTCGCCGGTCGATCTCCGCTCCCTCCCCACGAGCTCGCCGAGCTCCTCCGGGTCCGGCTGGGGATCCCCCCGGGAGCCCGACTGCCCTTCCGCATCCTCCGGACCCGAGGGCGACGGGCGCTGATCGCCCTGCCCGCCCGCGAGGTCCCCCAGGCCCGGCGGGCGCTCCACGCCCCGGGGGCGACCCCCGGGAGCGTCACCTACCGGACCTGGGGCACCCTGCGCAAGGCGAAGGAGTGGCTCGATTTCCCGCGCGGCCGGACCGCCTGGCCCTCCGGGGACCCGCCCAACTGAGGAGGTGGTGGCCGACGGCTCCCGCCCGGATTTCCGCTAACCCTCTGCGGGAGGGGCGGAGTACGGCGACGGCAGGACCGGACCGTGTTCCGGGGAGAGGCACGCCCTGACCTCCGTACCGGTCCCCCCGGCATGCCTCGCCCTCTCTCGGAGAGGACCTTTGCTCTCGTCAGGACTATATACCCTCGTCCCACCTGAGTGTAGCTGGGGTAGTCGGAGCTTGATCCCCCGGTCCGCTCGGAGTGCAAGGGTATCCCATCGACGTCGGTTCCAGCGCGACCGGCGGGCGGTGGCGAGCGCCATCGCGGTCACCTTCTCGCTGCTGATCCTGGCCGTGATGATCGGCCAGTACACCTCGAACGTCCTCCCCGGGCAGATGCAGGCGGTGGAGTATCAGCACACCCTCGAGGTGGAGAACGAGTTCTCCCAGATGCAGGCGGACATCCTGGCCGAGGCCTCGAACCCCACCCTCCCCATCTCCATCACCGCTCCGCTCGCGATGAGCAGCGGTGGTATCCCCCCCCTGGGCCTTCCCGCCGGCTCCACGCTCTACGCGCTGAGCAGCCCGTCGAGCGAGACGAACGTGAGCTACACCGAGGCGAGCGTCACGCCCGTCACCGTGGTCTGGGGTCAGGGCTCGAACTGCACCACGACCTCGGCCGGGGCCTGTTCGCGGGCGGTGGTGGCCTACAACGAGACCGCCAACAACGCCACGCTCAACTTCCAGTTCACCGGCTGCAATTCCGCCGCGGCGAGCTGCTACATGTTCTACAACCTCTCCGGCAGCTACGACGCGCTCACGGTGAACGTCCTGTACTCGGGGTCGAGGGGGCCCGGGATCCTCGTCCTTCAGGTCCAGGGGGTCCATGACCAGGTATCGGTGAGCATCACCGGTACGGGCCGCGGCCCCACCGAGACGGTCGGCGTGAACGCCCTCCTGGAAGGGGGAGGGAACGGCTTCTCGGCGAGCGTACCCGGCACCGGGTTGGATAGCCCGATCGCCATCAACGCGAGCTTCGTGCTCGGGCAGGGAGGGCTCTGCCCTTCCGGCAACGCCTATGCGTCGACGCAGTTCGGCGGTATCTCGCTCGGCCCCGGGACCACCGACGTCCAGAGCACGGTGAGCTGGTTCAACAACCAGGGCATCCAGGACAGCCACTTCGTGGCGGGCGACCCGACCCCGGGGAACTCGCTCACCTTCCTCAACCAGTCGATGTTCACCAGCTGCCCCTTCCAGCAGGCCCACTATTCGGCCCCGGTGAACCAGAGCGTGATCGGCGGCTTCGCCGACCACCTGTACAACCGCTACTTCCCGGCCGTCACCGTCGAGTTCGAGGAGGGGGCCGTCCTCGCCGGGGGCCCGGGAAACACCAGCGTGATGCTCTCCCCGCCCCGCTACTCGGTGCTCTCCAGCGCGAACGGCCCGGAGCTCAACCTCACCCTCATCCAACCCCTGGTGAGCACCCTCAGCGCCCAGAGCGGCGGAGGCGTCGTGGGGGTGAACCTGCGGCTCGAGGGGAGCTCGTACTTCTCGCAGTCCCCCTCCGGCAGTGCCCGCGTCGCCTTCCCCCTCAACCTGAGCATCGTGACCCCCTACCCGGGGGCGTGGATCGGGTTCTTCGACAGTGTCCCCAGCCTCTTCGGCCTGGACCAGGCCCGGGTCTGCCACGCCTGCTCCCTCGGTGACCCCGCGGGCAGCTTCACCGTGGTCGCTCCGGTCTACGTCGTAGGGATCGAGCTCACGACGCTCAGCGTCGCGGTGAACTGGAACTGAGAGCTCCACCACCCCCGGCCGCGCCGGGAGGTGGAGTGCTCTTCAGGAAAGGGTAATGCGGCCCCGGGGCCGCTCACCCAAGGTCCCTCCCGCTCCGCGCGGGAGGGGAGGAGCTCGATGGGCACCGAGGCAGGCTCACCGGCGGAACGCTCCGCCCCCGGGGGAGCGACCGGCTCCCGGGTGCGTCTTTCCGTCAACGGGAAGGAGGTCAAGCTCGCACGGGACCCCGACCGGTCCCTCCTGGAGGCCCTCCGGGTGGAGCTCGGGCTCACGGGGGCCAAGTACGGCTGCGGGGAAGGGGAGTGCGGCGCCTGCACCATCCTGTTGGGCGGGCGACCGGTCCGCTCCTGCCAGGTGCGCGTGGGGGAGCTCGAAGGTCTCGAGGTGACCACGGTGGAGGGGCTCGCCCGGGACGGACACCTGAACCCTGCCCAACGCGCCTTCGCCGAGCTCGGGGCCTTCCAGTGTGGCTACTGTACCCCGGGCATGGTCGTGCGGACCACCGCTCTCCTCCGCGCGACCCCGGATCCCTCCGAGGAGGATATCCGGGAGGCGCTGGAGGGCAATGTGTGCCGCTGCTGCGGTTACTCCCGGATCCTGCGCGCCGTGGGGCGCGCGGCTGAGCTCGCTCGGGAGGAGGAGGGGTGATCGAGGGCCGGCCCCGCCGCCCCTGGGATCGCACCCCCCCGGGCGAACGCGACTACTTCGAGCTCCTCGGCGAGGGGCTCCTTGCCTACGTCCCGGCCCGGCCGGGAGGCTCGGGAGGCGGAGGATGGTCCCCCCCGCTGGGCGGGGCGTGGGTCCACCTCGGCCCCGACGGCCGGGTCCGGGCCTTCACCGGGAAGGTGGAGGTGGGACAGGGCACGCTCGTCGCCCTCTCCCTCCTCGTGGCCGAAGAGCTGCGGGTCCCCTTCGAACAGGTGGATCTCACGGTGGGGGACACCGACCGGAGCCCCTGGGATATGGGGACCTTCGGCAGCCGCTCCATGCCGGACGCGGCCCCGGCGCTTCGCGCGGCCGCCGCCGTCGCGCGGGAGGAGCTGCTCTCCCTGGCAGCGAAGAGCTCCGGGCGGCCCCGCGAGTCGCTCGAGGGGGAGGCAGGGCACTTCCGTGCGCGGGACGGAACCTGGTCGAGCCCCTATGGGGAGCTGGTCCGGGGACTCCGGAAGCTCGTGGAGGCGAGTCCCTCCACGCCCCTCACGCCCGCTGCGTCCTGGAGCCTCGCCGGCCATCCCCGAGTGGACCCGACCGCCGAGGAGGTGGTCACGGGCCGACGGAGGTACACCTCGGACCTCGTGCTCCCCGGGATGCTCTACGGTGCGGTCCTCCACCCGCCCCGCTACGGTGCGAAGCTTCGGAGGGTCGAGATGGGGGCGCTCCGGGATCTCTCCCGGGTGCGGGGGGTCCATGAAGGGGATTTCGTGGGGGTCGTCGCCCCCACCCCCTGGGAGGCGCGCAGCGCGCTCTCCCTGATCGAGGCCGAGTGGGAGGAGAGCCCTCAGCCGGACGAGGCGGAGATCGAGGCGTACCTCCGCGCCCATCCTTCGAAGGGCGACGACTGGGACACGGACCGGACCGTCCAAGGGGACCCGGAGACCGCTTTCCAGCGCTCGTCGGCCCGGGTGGAGGCGACCTATCGCAGCGCTTACCTCGCGCACGTGCCCCTGGAGACACGGGCGGCGGTCGGTACGTGGGACGGGCCCCGCGCCACGGTCTGGGTCGGGACCCAGACGCCCTTCCGCGCCCGGGACCATGTGGCCAAGGCTCTGGGGATCTCCCCGGACGACGTCCGGGTGATCGTCCCTTACACCGGGAGCGGCTTCGGAGGAAAGCACGGTGGCGATGTGGCGCTCGCCGCCCTCCGGCTCTCCCGGGCCGCCGGGAGGCCGGTGATGATCCATTACTCGCGCCCCGAGGAGTTCCAGCACGGATACTTCCGGGGGTACACGCTGGTCGATGTGCGGGCCGGGGCAGACCCCGGGGGTACGCTCCTCTCCTGGAGCTTCCACAACGTGAACGGCGGAGCCGCCGGCCTCGACCCCCCCTACCGCATCGCCCACCAGAAGGTGGACAACGAGCTCTCCGAGGCCCCCCTTCCGCAAGGGGCGTACCGGGCCATCGGTGCGACGGTGAACAATTTCGCCCGGGAGACCGCCGTGGACGAGCTGGCCGTGGCGCTGGGATCGGACCCGGTCGAGTTCCGCCGGCAGAACCTCGCCGACGAGAGGCTGCGGACCGTCTTGGACCGCGCCTCCGAGATCTCGGGCTGGAAGGTCCGACGGGCGGGGGAGGGGTGCGGCTACGGGGTGGCCGTGGGCCTCGAGAAGGCCAGCCGGATCGCCACCGTGGCCGAGGTGAGGGTCGACGGCTCCTGGCGCGTGAAGGTCCGTCGGCTCACCTGCGTCTTCGAAGCTGGGGCCATTGTACGTCCCGACAACCTCACGAGCCAGGTCGAGGGGGCCGCCGTCATGGCGCTCGGCGGGGCGCTCTTCGAGAGAGTGAGCTTCTCCCGCGGGGTCATCCTGAACCGCCGGCTCTCGGAGTACCGCGTTCCCCGCTTCTCGGACCTCCCGGAGCTCCGGGTGGAGCTGCTGAACCGGCCGGACCTTCCCCCCGCCGGCGGGGGGGAGACCCCGATGATCTCCATCGCCCCGGCGATCGGCAATGCGATCTTCGACGCCGTCCAGGTACGGCTGCGGGCCCTGCCCCTCGCCCCGGACGGGCGGGTCCCGGTCCCCCGCCGTAGGCCCGCGGCCCGCACACCTCCCGCGACTCGGTGAGGAGAGGAGGGAGGACCGCCGCGATGCACCCCTCGGCGCTATACGAGACCGTCCACCGGGAACCGGACTACCTCCGGGAGATGCTCGGTCGGCCGGCCGCGCCCTTCGAGGCGGCTGCCTCGATCCTCCGCGGGGCGAAGCGGATCCTGGTGACGGGGACGGGAACGAGCTACCATGCCGCGCTGGTGGGGGCCGGGCTCCTGCGCGCCGCCGGTCGGGAGTCCTGGGCGCTCACGCACCAGGAGATGGCGCTCTACCCTCCGCCGCTCTCCCGGGGGGATGCGATCATCACCATCAGCCACCGGGGCAACAAACGCTACGGGCTCGAGACGCTCCGGCGGGCGAAGGAGGCGGGGCTCCCGGTCGTCGGGATCACGGGAAAGGACTCCCCGCTCACCGGGCCGGAGGTGGTCCTCCCCACGGTCCCGCAGGAGCGCTCCTCCACCCACAGCGCGAGCTATCTGGGGAGCCTGATGGCGCTGGGGCTCCTCGCCCGGTCGCTCGCGGAGGGCTCGGCCTCCTTCGAGCCGGTCGCGCGGGCGCTCCCGGGACTCCCCGCCCAGATCGAGGGGGTCCTCGCCCGGGAGAAGGAGATCGATCCGGTGGCCGGGGTGCTCTCGGAGCGCGGACGGCTCGTTCTCGCCGGGGCCGGTCCCAACACAGCCACGGCCCGGGAGGGGGCGCTCAAGGTGAAGGAGTCGAGCTACCTGGTCTCGGAGGGGTTCGAGCTCGAGACCCTCCTGCACGGGGGTCTCCAGGCCCTTGCGCGGGGGGACCTGGCCGTCGAGATCGCTCCCCTGGGGGCGGCCCGGGAGCGCTGGGCGGATGCCCACCGGGCGCTCGGCCTCCTGGGCACGGTCCGGTGGGTCCTGGGCGACCCGGGCTCGCAGGCCTGGCTCGCGAGCCCGGGGAACGGGGGAGCCCCGGAGTTCGCTTTCGAGCTGCCCGCGCTCCCCGAGCCGCTCACCCCCCTGCTCTACGTCGTCCCGCTGCAGCTCCTCGCCTGTTTCACCGCCGAGCGAAGGGGGACCGACCCGGACACCTTCCGCGAGGATGATCCGGTCTTCGCGCGGATCTCGGCCAGCTACCACCTCTGAGCCTTGCGACCTCCCGGCCCGTGACCCTCCCCGGGCGTCGGGCCTTCGGCCCACCCCCCGAGGGAGACTTTATCCTGCTCGGGAAGTCTCTCCCGCGGGTAAGCGCGGTGGGTCCCTCCCTGAGCTCTCCGGGCGTCGTCCGCCGGGCCCTTCTCGTCGCCGACCGCAAGGAGCCGCTGCTCCCGCTGGCCCAGGGGCTCGCCTCCCGGGGGATCGAGCTCTACGCGACCGACGGGACCCGGCGCTTCCTTTCCGAGCGGGGCCTCGCCGCGCACGGGACCGAGGAGCTCACCGGTCTCACCTCCTGGTTCGGGGGTCGGGTCAAGACGCTGCACCCGAAGCTCTTCGGGGGGATCCTGGCCCCCCGGGACGCGAAGGGCCTGGAGGAGATCGAGGAGCACGGGGTGGTTCCCCTCGACCTTGTCGCGGTCCTCTTCTATCCTTTCGAGGAGGCGCTCCTCGGGGGCTCCGGAGAGGACCTCGTCGAGCGTATCGACATCGGAGGCCCGTCGCTGCTCCGGGCCGCTGCAAAGAACTACCGCTTCGTGGTCCCCTTCCCGGATCCGGCGGATACGGAGACGCTCCTTGCGGAGCTCGACCGCTCGGGCCTACGCGTCGGTCTGGAGACGCGCCGGAGGCTCGCCCGGAAGGCGTTCCGGCGGTGCGCGCTCTACGATGTCGCCATCGAGACCTGGCTCGACGAGCCGGAGCGCGCCGCCCGGGGCGCCCTCGCTTCCGACCTCACCCTCGGGGCGACGGGGGAGCCGCTGCGCTACGGGGAGAATCCGCACCAGCGCGCCACCCTCCTCGCGCTGAGCTCCCCCCCCGGGCTCCCCTTCGAGCCCTGGCCGCTCGAGCCGCTCAAGGGGGAAGGGCTCTCCTACAACAACTACCTCGATCTCGAGCGGGTCCTCGCCCTCCTGAGCGAGTTCGAGGGCCCGGGGGCGGTGGTGGCGAAGCACGCCACCCCCTGCGGGGCGGCCACGGGGCCGGAGCTCCTGCCGGCGCTCACGCAGGCGCTCGAGACCGATCCGGTCGCCCGGTATGGGAGCGCGGTGGGGGTGAACCGACCCCTGACGTTGGAAGGGGTGGAGGCGCTCAAGGGGACGTTCGTCGATCTCCTGGTGGGACCGGAGTTCTCTCCCGAGGTCCGCGAGCGGCTACTGAAGCGCCCCAAGCTCAAGCTCGTCCGGGCCTCCCCTCCCGACCCGGGGCGCCCCCGCTGGGAGGCGCGCAGCGCCACGGGCCGCCTCCTGTTGCAGGAAGCGGACCGGCGGGAGCTTACGCGGGGGGAGCTGCGCCAGGTCACCCGCGCGGGCGCATCGGAGGAGGAGATCCGTTCGCTCCTCTTCGCCTGGAAGGTCGTCCGCCACGTCCGGAGCAACGCCGTGGTGCTCTCCCGGGAGAGCGCTACGGTGGGCATCGGAGGGGGGCAGACGAGCCGCGTGGGCGCGGTCCGGGTCGCGCTCGAGGTGGCCGGCGACCGGGCCCGCGGGTCGGTCCTCGCCTCCGACGCCTACTTCCCCTTCCCCGACGGGCTCGAGGAGGCGGGACGGGCCGGGGTCCGCGCCATCCTCCAGCCGGGGGGCTCCATCCGCGACCCCGAGGTCATCGCCGCCGCCGATCGCCTCGGACTCGCGATGTACTTCTGCGGATGGCGGGTCTTCCGACACTGAGCGACCCCGCCCCGGGACGAGGGCGTTCCCCGGCCCGGGCGCGTTCCCCTGCCACCCCCCGAAAGGGGCCTTCGCGGGGCGGTTGGCCGACCGCTCTCGTCGAGTGGTTCCAGCGGGAGGCGCGACCCCTCCCGTGGAGGGAGACCCGGGACCCCTACCGGATCCTGGTGGCCGAGGTCCTCCTCCAGCAGACCCGCGTCGACCAGGCACTCCCCTTCTACCACCGGTTCCTCCGGCGCTTCCCCACCCTCGACGCGCTCGCCCGGGCCCGGGAGCCCAGCGTGCTCAAGGCGTGGGAGGGGGCGGGCTACTACGCGCGTGCCCGCCACCTTCATGCGCTCGCCCGTACGCTCGTCCGGGAGCAGGGAGGACGATTCCCCCGGAGCGCACGGGAGCTCTCCACCCTTCCCGGGGTCGGCCCGTACACTTCCCGCGCCGTCGCCGCCCTCGCCTTCGGGGAGCGGGTCGTTGCGCTCGACTCGAACGGAGTGCGGGTGCTCTCCCGGCTGGAACTCTCGAAGGGCGGCCCCGCCGAGCTCGGCGAGCGCGCCGATCGGGCGCTCGGCGAGCTTCCTCCCCGCGCCTTCAACGAGGCGCTCATGGAGTTTGGACAGCGCTACTGCCTCCCCCGGAGGCCCCGGTGCCGCGAGTGTCCGTTGCGCGGGGAGTGCCTCGCGGTCCGCAAGCTGGCGGACCCCGGCGTATTCCCCCCCCGTCGCCCCGCGCCGGCCCGCGTGCGAGAGGAGGAGGGGCGGGGGGTCCTCGTGAGCCCCGGGGGGAGGGTGCTGCTCCACCGGCGCCCCTCCCGGGGGCTCTTGGGGGGCCTCTGGGAGCTTCCGGGAGGGAGGATCCGGGCGGGGGAGGAGCCGCGGAGCGGGGTGGTGCGCACGTGGAAGGCTTCGACGGGGATCGCGACGCGGGTGGTCGCGGAATTGGGTCGGCTCGAGCAGGAGTACTCTCACCGGCACGTGGTGGTGCACGTCTTCCAGCTGGCTGCCCGGGGGAGAGTCCCGCAAGAGGTCGCGTCCGCCCGGTGGGTCCGGGCCTCCGACCTACCGCGCCTCGCTCTTCCCAGGGTCGTCCATCGCATGCGCCCCTGGATCGAGGAAGTCCTGCGCCGCCACCGGGCGGGCGAAGAAGGGACCCCCGGGTCCTTCGCCCCGGGACGGGTCAAACGGAATCCACGGGGGCCTTTTGGTCGCGGGGGGAATGGAGCCTGAGGGGACCGGGAGCGTTCGAGGGGAGGAAGGACCAGGATCCCTTTACCAGGATCCGGTTCTCTCGACCCCGGTCCCCTTCCCGAGGCAAGCGAGGGTGGGGCCTTCGTGGCCCCATCGAGCTTCAGCCGAGCGTCGCCGCCGCCTTCGAGAGCGCGTCCAGGAGCTCGGGGATCTCGAAAGGGCGCAGGAGGACCGCTCCCGCGCCGAGCTTCCGGGCCTTCTCCTCGAACTCGTCGCCGTAGAAGGGGCTCACCAGGATGGAGGCGACCCGGGGGGTCGCCTGGCGGGCGGATTCCAGGATCTCCGCCCAGCTCCCGTCGGCCAGTTCGGCGTCCACGATGAGGATGCCGGCGAAGCCCCCCTGGAGCAGCCGCTGGGCGTCCCGGCAGCCGCGACCCTCCCCCTTGACCCGGTGATGATGGAGCCTCAGGATCGCCCGGAGGACCTCCCGGGTCTCGTCGTTGCCGCCGATCACCGCGATGTCGCTCAACTTCCCCCCGGGGCGATCGAGGGGACCACCAGCGGCTTGAACCCTCGGGGGAGGCGGGCCTGGGGGCCTTCGAGCAGGATCTTGGTCAGCAACGTCCTCGGGTCCTCTTTGAGTATGCTCCTTCCTGAGAGCGTATAGCTCCGGTGTATCTCCAATAGCTCGCAGTACTGCGACTGCAGGACGTGGAAGAAGCGATCCTCCTCTTCCATGTTTCGGAAACCGGTGAGCACCAGATGCGTCACCTGGCCCTCCGGGAGGCGGTAGATGGCGAGGACGTTCTCGTGGCGGATAAGCTCGGACTGGATCCCCTGCCCCCCGTTGTACGACCAGCCCTTGGGGAGCAGGCGGACCTCGACGAGCGCGAAGACCTGGATGCCGAGGGCGCCCAGATTGAGGACCGGCCGGTAGCCCTGGAGGATCCCGGTCCGCTCGAGCTTGAGCCGGATCTTCCTCGCCGCGGTGGGGCTCACGCCGAGCCGTTCCGCGATCTCGGTGTTGCTGAGCGCCCCATCCTCGAGGATGAGGAGGAGGAACTGCCGTTCGTGGGGGCTCAGGTCCACCATGGGTTGGGAGTCATCCTGTCACCGCTGATGTATCATGTGGTGCGAAGGAGAAACCATAGTATAAACGTATCCGTTCTTAAAATGTACACCCTTCGGTGTCCATTCCCCCTCACCCGGGAGGGGGGGCGTTCCCGAGCCCCGACTCCATCTCGGCCACGAGCGAGCCCTCCCGCAGTTCCCGGGCGATCCGCTCCAGGTCGGCCGAGGAGCTCCGGTCCTCCACGAGGGCCGGGGCCCGCCGGCGGACCGCCGCCCGCGCGCTCTCTGAGCCCACCCCTCCGTGCCGGGGACGGCGCAGTTCCAGCGCCTGGGCTCCCAGGAGCAGCTCCACGGCGACGATCCGGGAGAGGTTGTCCAGCAGCCGACGCGCCTTCGCCCCGGCGGTCGCGCCCTGGCTGTTGAAGTCCTCCTGGTTCGCCGAGGTCGGGAGCGAGGCCGCGCTCGCCGGATCCACAAGCAGCCGGTCCTCCGCGACGAGGGCCGCCGCCACGTAGGGGGGGATCATGTAGCCGGAGGAGACCCCCGCCTCCGGCAGGAGGAAGGGGGGGAGCCCCCGCGAGAGCTTGGCGTCCACGAGGCGCGCGATGCGGCGTTCGGAGAAGCTCCCCACATAGCTCAGCGCCAGGGCGAGCATGTCCAGGGTCAGGGCGATCGGCTGGCCGTGGAAGTTGCCCCCCCCGAGGATCTCCTCGCCGAAGACGAGCGGATTGTCCGAGGAGGCGTTCACCTCGTGGCGGAAGAGCTCCTCCCCCCATTGGAGCCCCTGCCGGACCGCCCCCAGGACCTGCGGTAGGCAGCGGAGCACGTAGGGGTCCTGCCCCCGCTCCTCCCCCGTGCGGGCGAGCTCGCTCCCTTCGAGGAGCGCCCGGAGGTGGCGGGCCTCCTCGATCTGCGCCGGCAGCCCGCGGGCCTCCTGGATGCGCCCGTCGAGCGGACCCAAGTTCCCTTCCAGGGCGTCGAAGGACATCGCCGCGCCGAACTCGGCCGCGCGGAGCAGCTGATGCCCGTCCTCGAGGAGGAGCCCCAGCTGCGCGGTCATGAGCGAGGTCCCGTTGACCAGGCTGATCCCCTCCTTCTCCTCGAGCACCAGGGGCTGGAGGCCCGCGCGCGAGAGGGCCGGGGCGGAGGGCTCGGCCCCCCTTCCGTCCGCCGCCAGGAGCGGCCCCTCGCCGACGAGGCCCCAGGCCAGGTGCGCGAGCGGCGCCAGGTCCCCCGAGGCCCCGACCGAGCCCGTCTCGGGGACGAAGGGGACCAGGTCGTGGTTGAGCCAGCCGAGGAGGGTCTCCACGATCGTGGGCCGCACCCCGGAGTTCCCCTGGGCCAGTCCCTGGGCGCGGACCAGCATCATCGCGCGGACCAGGTCGCGGGGGAGCGGGGACCCGACCGCGCTCGCGTGCGAGCGGACCAGGTTGAGCTGGAGGCGCCGCCGGTCCGCCGGCGGGATCCAGCGGTCCGCGAGGGCCCCGAAGCCGCTGGTGATCCCGTAGACGGGACGGGAGGAGCGGGCCACCTCCTCCACCACCCGGCGGGAACGCTCCATGCGCGATCGCGCCTCGGCGTCCAGGGCCACGGGTCGCTTTCGGCGGGCCACCTCGACGAAGGTCTCCCGGGTCAGCGGGGCCCCTCCGATGAGCAGGACCTCCATCGCCCGCGGGGACGCGAGAGGGCGCAGATGAGGGTTCTCCCCGGACGGGGGCCGCCCTTCGTGCCGGCGCCCCCTCGGTCGGACGTTCTGACAAAGGGATAAGACGGAGGCCCGGTTGCTCTGGGCCATGTCGGGAGCGCCCGAACCTTCCGCTCCGCAGAACGAGCTCCCCCTCCAACCTCCTCCGCGGAGCAAGGCCCGCCGGTGGGCCCCGGTGATCGTGGGACTCATCCTCATCGTCGCAGCCATCACCTTCGTGGCGAGCTACAACCTCTACCCGGTGGGCAAGGGAACGTCGACCCCGGCGACGGTCTGCCAGGGAGGGGCTGCTGCGGGGAACTACCACTTCTCCTTCGTCGGAGGGATCCCCACGGTCAACAACGGGATCAACTTCAACGGTACCATCCCGGGACCCTGCGTCATGGTCGGCAACGGGAGCCACGTGACCGTCCACTACCAGGTCGACGCCCAGTCGCCGCTCAATCACAGCTGGGTGCTGATCCCCGCGAACGGGACCGCCACGAGCCTCCCGGCCTTCCCGGGAGCCGGTTTCTCCAACAACACCCGCTTCACGGGGATCCCCCCGGGAAGCTCGGTCGTCTTCTCGTTCTGGACGAACCAGTCGGGGAGCTACAAGTACATCTGCGAGGTCTACGGCCACTACGACGCGGGGATGTACGGCTGGTTCAACGTGAGCAATCCGCAGCCCTCGGCCATCTACGGCCTTGGAGCGGGACCGTCACCACAATCCCTTCCATCTCCGGCGGCGGGGATGCGCTCCCTCGCGGTCCCCGAGCGTCTCTGAGCGAGGGCCTCGTCTCCTCCACCTACGCACGGGAGAGGTCGGGGATCCCTGAGGCCCGTCGGGGAGGGCCAGCGCTTTCCAGCACGCTCCCCGACACTTCCTCCGGCCCTCGCGCTGCGTCGAGCGGGGGGTGAGCCTGGTCGGCGTCGGCCCGAGGGGAGAACGTGCCCGCGGGAAGGGAGCCTCCTGGGGTCGATGCGGCCGCCGGCTGGGGGACCCACGGCCCGGCTAGTCCCGGATGCCCTCGCCGGTCACGGAGAAGACCGCCTCCCCCTCCGGCAGGTTGGGGGAGTCGACCAGCCGGGCGATGCGCCGCGGGGGCTTCGACTTCCGGAGATAGATCCGGTACGTGGCCGTGTGGCCGACGATATTCCCGCCGATCGGCCCGGTGGGGTCGCCGAAGAGCACGTCGGGGCGGGCCGAGACCTGGTTCGTGCAGAGGATCGCCGCATTGAAGACATCGCCGAAGCGCAGGAGCTCGTGCATGTGGCGGTTGAGCCGCTGCTGGCGCTCGGCGAGCGCCCCCCGGCCGAGGAACTCGGCGCGGAAGTGCGCGGTGAGGGAGTCCACCACCAGGAGGCGCACCGGGCGCTCCCGGGCGAGCTCGAAGGCCTTGGGGACGAGCAGCTCCTGGTGGTTCGAGTTGAACGCCCGCGCCACATGGACGCGTTCGAGGGCCTGGGTGGGATCGAGCCCGAGCGCCTTGGCGATCTCGGCCAGTCGCTCGGCGCGGAAGGTGTTCTCGGTATCGATCCAGACCGCTTCGCCCGCGAGGCCCCCCTGGTCGGGGGGGAGCTGCACGCTGGCGGAGAGCTGGAGCCCGAGCTGGGTCTTGCCCGAGCCGAACTGCCCGTAGACCTCGGTGATGGCCTGGGTCTCCACGCCGCCGCCGAGGAGCTCGTCGAGGGCCTTCGAGAGGGTGGAGATCCGCCCGAGCTTCCTGCGTCGCTCGAGGATCGCGCTTCCCGACTCGAACCCGCCCACCTGGACCCGCTTGCGGGCCTCCTGGATGATCTTCTGGGCGGCCCCCTCCCCGATGTCCGCGGCGGTGGCGACGTCATCCGGGGAGGCGACGGCGAGCTCCATCAGGTCCGCGTAGCCGGATTCCCGCAGCTTGTCGGCGGTGGCCTGTCCGACCCCCGGGAGGTCCTCGAGCTCCGGAGGGGCCTCCTCCGTCTCGGCCGGGGCCGGCTTCTGCGCCTTGGGGCTCATCCCGGCGCAGGACCGACCCGGGCCATATATACCCCGGGGAGGGGACGTGAAACCCCCCTCCGGTGCGGCTCCCGACCGGGGGAAGGAGGGACGCCGACCGTCAGTCCGGGGCGACCCGGGGGGCGTTGCGCGGCAGGACCGTGATCCGGGGCAGATGCTCCACGGGGAAGTTCACGGAACGGGCGAGGAAGCACTTCGCGTGGGCGTCGTCATGCAAGGAGGCGGCCCGGCCCGGGTCGCCCCGGGAGAGGGTCACCCGGGGGTGGAGCGTCACGCGGGTGAACCGGCCGCCCCCATCCGGCGCCAACTCCAGCCGCCCCTCGGCCCGGTCCTCATACTCCTCCACGACGATCCCGTGGTCCGCGCAGAGGTGGAGGTACCAGAGCATGTGACAGGCGGAGAGCGATCCGACGAAGAGCTCCTCGGGGTTGTACCGGGAGGCGTCACCGCGGAAGACCGGGTCCGAGGAGCCCAGCAGGGGCGGCTTGCCGCGGGACGAGAGGACGTGGTCGCGTCCGTAGCCCCGGTAATCCTCGGTCCCCTGCCCCCGGTTGCCCGTCCAGCGGAGGTCGATCGAATACTCATGGGAGTTGGTCACGGCGGCCTTACTCCCACCGCGTCGGGGCGGGGACGCCTGTTACACTAAGGGAGCGGAGCGGGGGAAGGCTCCCTCGGGGCCTCCCCTGGGCCTCTGCCGGCTTCGGGGACCCGGCGGAGTGCCTTCCCCCCGTCCGCCCCCTCGTGGCGGGAATCCCCGACAGCGGGTTCACGGAGTCCCCTCAACGTCGGCTGGCGACGGCGAAAGGCTCCCCGGTGAGGCGCTCGAAGACCGTGGTGTAGAGATGGGAGACCTGGGTCACGAGCTCCGGGGGCAGTGGGGGGATGGGAGGCTCGGGGGAGTGCCGGGCCCGCGCGGAGGAGAGCTCGTCGAAGTAGCCGCTCTGCCGGTAGTGCTGCCGGACGAACTCCTTGGAGAAGTCCTTGAACTCGCCGCGCTGATAGGCTTCGGAGTCCCAGAAACGGTCCTCGTCGGCGGTCCCGAAGGTGTCCAGCACCATGAGCTTGCCCTCCTCGTCGAAGCCGAACTCCTTCTTCCCGTCGACATGCAGGAGGCCCCGGGGCGTGATCTCGCGCTGGAGCGCCTCGTCGATACGCAGGATGATCTCCCGGACCTCCTGGAGGTCGGTGGTGGAGAGTCCTCCCACCTGGGTCGCCTCGGCCGGGGGGAGCAGGCGGTCGACCTTCTCGAGCTTGGTTGTGGCCTCGAAGAGAGGCTCCGGGAGCTTCTCCCCGTATCGGACGGGGTGGCCTTCGGGAAGGCCGAGATCGCGCGCCCGGACCTTCCCGGATCGGACCCGGTCCCACAGCCCACCGGCGACATAGTAGCGAACGACGAACTCGAGGGGGATGAACCGGCGGCGGGGGCGCTCCGCCGCCAGCCTCGGGTGCTCCACCACTTCCACCCGGCGCACCCGCATCCGGTTCGGACCGGACAGACGCAGGAAGTGGTGGTTGACCCCGAGGCGGGAGCAGAGCTCGAACCAGTGCGCGGCGGTACGCGCGAGCGACTCGCCCTTGTGGGGGATGGCGTTGGGGATGTGCTTGTCGAAGACGCTGATGTCGTCGCTGAAGACGAACTCGAGCTCCCCCGGGGAGATCGACCAGACCTCCTTGACCTTCCCCCTTCGCACCAAGGTGGGTTCCGAAGGCCCAGCGCTAGGAGGGAGGGGGGACGGGGTCTCGACCATGGCCCCCCGAAGCGCCGCGGCTTACAAACCTCGCGCCCTTTCGGGGACGACCCCGTCGTTGCCGCCAGGGCTGGCGGCGGCCGAGGGAGCGGCTCAGCCCTTGAGGCCGAACGTCCGAAGGTGGCGCTCGAGCGCGAGCCGGGCCTCCTGGGAACGAGTCCGGTAGTTCTTGTTCGCCACTCGCTTGAGCAGTTCGTTCGCCTCGCGGGAGATCTTCACCTGGAGCAGAACGGTCAGGACCGCTGGGCGGGTGGCCGCTCGGACAGGCCGGGGGGGCTGCATGGGTCTCTGTACTTCATTTCAGGGTGTTTAAATGTTACGTTCCGATGCGAATCATTCCCCCGTACTGCGGACCATGCCGTCTCTCGGTCCTCCCCCCCGTGCCCTGCCTTGACCCAGTAAAGCCGACGGCGTACCTCCGCCCTCCACCCGGAAACCCCTCGGGTCGGCCCCTCTTCGAGGTTCCCTCGAGGGAGAAAGGAGTTTCGGACCGGACTTCCTAGCCCCGGCAGCCCATGCCTGGGAGCGACATGATTAAGTAATGGGCCCGAGTCCGCCGGAATGGTCCGTAATGGGCCGTAATTCGTCTATGAGCGAGAGCAAGAGAACCTGGCGAACGAGCTTGGGAGTGGGGGTCGTCCTCGTGGCCCTCCTGGCTTCCGCGGTGGGTGTCATCGCCCTCACGGGAGCCGGGGGCCTGGGAGCGGCTACCACACCGGCGGTGCCCGGATTGTCGGCGGGGGCACCGCAGGCCCATGGGCCGCTGACCCAAGTGCAACCGGCCGCGAGTCCGACGGCGCCGAGCCTCAACGGATTCGCCGGCACGATCAACGTGGTCTCTGACGCGAGCGCGCTGAACCTCGCCGCTCCACTGACGGTGACCGTCGTGATGAAGGCGTCGTCGGGGCTCAGCAGCTTCGTCTCGGACCTGAGCAACCCTGCCTCCCCGGAATACCGGGCCTTCGTCTCCGCGAGCCAGCTCGCGGCGTACGGACCGGGGGCGACCAACTACGCCGCCCTCGTGAACTACCTGTCGGGATTCGGCCTGAGCGTCACCCCGAGCTCCTCGCAGCTGTCGCTGTCGGTGACCGGCTCGGTGAGCGCCCTCGAGGCCGCCTTCCACACCACCATCACGCTTGACCGGCTCGCGTATGTCTCTCAGGGCCAATGGATGCCCGAGTTCGGCAATGCGAGCGCTGTGAAGGGCTCCACCACCTACGGCCAGCCGTTCGTGGTGAACACGGGAAGCCTCTCCCTGCCGGCCAGCGTGGCCGGCGCGGTGAGCGCCATCGTCGGACTGGCCGGTGGCCAGGCCACCCCGATGGTCATGATGCCCACCGGGATGTCCCCGTCCACCTCGGCCCCCGCCGGGACCAACCCGTCGGCCTTCTCCCCTCAGCAGAACCAGCAGTACAATTTCTACACGAGCGTGGACCAGGTCCAGAACATCAGCTACGGGAACTTCACCTGGACCGAGGGCAACCTCTTCAGCTTCGACTGCGAGTTCTACGGG
>JAKATE010000152.1 GCA_021828085.1 Thermoplasmata archaeon
TCTGCCGTCCTGTTCGGGGGGTTGAACGGCTCGTCGACGTATCTCGACGACGTCTGGGTGCTGAACCTGACGAACTTCCACTGGACCCTGCTGCCCGCCTCTCCGCTCGCGGCCCAGGCGCACGGCCCGCTGACGCTGGTCGGGGGACCTCCCGGGGCGCTCTGGGTGCTCGGAGGCGTGGGTGCGGGAGGGACCCCGCTGTCCACGGACGAGTTCGGCGGGGCCCTGCCCGCCCCTACGCCGTCGATCCTCTCCGGCGGGCCGTTCGGCCCCGTGCGGGCAGGGACCGTCTGGCACGCCTGGGGGAACGCGAGCGCGTCGGGAGGCTTCGGGGTCGCCGCCGTCAACCTCCGGTACCAGGTCCCGGGGGGAGGGTCCCCCGTGACCGCCTCGCTCAGCTTCTCCCGAGGGATCAACTCGAGCGGGACGCTGCTCTCAGGGAACTGGACCGGCACGTTGCCGCCCGTGGCCGGGGTGGGAGCCCTCACGTGGACGCTCACCGTGGTCTCGACCGGCGGGAGCTCCACGTCCATCTCGGGGAGCGCTCTCGTGGTGCCCGCCAACGCGACCCTCTCCGGCTTCGTCTACGAGGTCCCGCTCGGACCGTCGGGCGCCTCGCGCCCGTCGCCGCTCTCCGGGGCGCGCGTCATCGCCGAAGGGCTTGGCTCTCCGCAGAACTGGACCAACACCACGACGCTCCCTGACGGCAGCTTCTCGATCACGCTGCCCGCCGGGACCTACGAGGTGACCGCGAACCGGAGCGGCTACCTCAACGAGACGAACGCCTCGTTCACGATGGGGTGGGCCCCGGCCTCCATGATGTTCTTCCTGCCGAACCCGAGCGGGAGGGTCGCGAACTTCAACGGCACGGTGGGCATCTGCGGGTACGCGGACCGCCTGGTGGACGTCCAGGTCTTCGCCGACTCCGTGCCGCCCCGGTACAACGTCACCAATTCCACCAACAGCGCGGGCACGTTCAACATGACCCTGGTCCCGGGTCTCACCTACAACGTGACCTTCGCGCTCCCCGGCTTCGCCCGCGCCTACGCGGCGGTCACCATCAACGCGACCGGGAGCTGGGTGCACGGCTACTGCCTGAGGGCCCTCGACCCGAACCTCATCGTGACCGTCACGATGTCCGCGATACCCTCCCAGCCTCCTCCCGGCTCGATGGTGACCGTCAACCTGTCGATCCGGCACGAGACCTCCTCGGGCGTCTTCGCGGGGGTCTCCTCGGGCACCGTCGCGCTCGGGCTCAGCTGGGCTCCCAGCAACTACCTGGCCATCACGCTCGGGGCGGGGACCGCGTTCCGGGGAGGATGGTCCAACATCGCGTTCACGCTCCCGGCGAGCGTGCGGACCCACACCAACTGCACGATCAACGCCACCATCGCGTCCCCGGGACTGCCCACCGTCTCCGAGTCGGTCGTGATCTACGTCCTCAAGAACTACACAGGGACGGGGGTCACGCCGTCCAACCCCTCCACGCCCCTCTGGGAGACCGTGCTGCCCTACGTGGGCATCGCGGTCGTCGTCGCCATCCTCGTGGCCTACGTGCTGCGGGGCTCGAACGCCTCGCGTGTCGAGGAGATCTTCCTGGTCTACAAGGGAGGGAAGCTGGTCTGGCACGCCTCCCGGACGGCCCGTGCGGACCTGGAGCCCGAGGTGGTGACGGGGATGCTGCAGGCGGTGGAGGGGTTCCTGCAGAAGTCCTTCAGCCCCGAGGGCGGCCACCTGAACGTGCTCGAGTTCGCGAACATGAAGCTCCACATCGTGCGGGGGCACCGTCTCGTCGCGGCGGTCGTGCTCTCGGGGCGGAACCCGAAGCAGGTCCTGCGCGAGGTGGCCGTCGCCCTCGAGGACATGGAGAAGACCTGGCACGAGGCCCTGATCGAGTGGGATGGGACGACCACCTCGCTGCCGCACCTCAGGGCCCGCGTCGATGCCCTCCTCGCCGGGCACTACCGGCACCGGACCCACCTCAAGGCCTCCGAGGTCGACGTCTCCAAGATCGTCGAGTGACGGAGCGGGCGGTCCCTCCGGGACGAACCCGGCGTCCCGCGCATTCGGAGATGCGGGTGGGGACGTCTCCGCCCGAGAGGGCCCGCCAGGGCCCTACTTGGCCATGTCATACGCCGTACCTGCGACCATCGAGGTCGCTTGTACGCCTTTCTCGCATGTATATCTGCCAAGAGCGGGTCCTCCGGCTGACCTGCGTTCATGTCCGGCCCCGACCTCCTGACGGTGCTGGTCCTCGTGGTCATGGCCCTCGCCTCGGCGGTGACCAACGGGGCGGTGGGGTACGGCTTCTCGACGCTGTTCGCCCCGGTCGCCTCGCTCTTCGTCTACAACAGCGTGCTGAACCCCGCGATCGTCCTGGTCGAGCTTGGGGTCAACCTCTTCCTGCTCTACCAGGAACGGGCGGTGATCCCTCTCACTTGGAGGCGGGCCGTGCCGGTGGTGCTGGGCCTGGCCCCGGGGGTGGTCCTAGGCACCCTCGCGCTGCAGTGGCTCGCGCCGAACCTGGTAAGGGTCCTCCTCTACTCGACGCTGCTGCCGTTCACGATCCTCCAGCTCTTCGGGGTCCGACGCCCGATCCGACAGGAGCGGCGATGGACGCCGGTGCTCGGGGGAGCGATCGGGTTCCTCTACGCGCTCACCACCATCTCCGGGCCTCCGCTCGCGGCCTTCTGGAACAACCAGAACCTGGGGAAGAGCGAGTTCCGTTGCACGATAGCCCAGGTGCGGGTGGCGGAGTCCTCCATCACGGTGTCAACCTACCTCGCCTTGAGCCTGCTCGTTCCCGGGCGGGCCCTCTTCACCGTGGCCTCCCTCTCGCTGGTCCCGCTCATCGCGGTGCCCGTCGCCGTGGGCATCCCGGTCGGGATGGTCCTCTTCCGTGCCATCCCGAAGGCGAGGTTCCTGCGTTTCGTCGCGGCGGCGGACTCCGGCATGATCACGCTCGGGCTCCTGACCGCGTTCGGCAGGCAGGGGCTCCTCGACCTCCAGCAGCAGCTCCTGCTGCTCGCCCTGGCCATCGCCTCGCTCGCCTTCCTGGCCGCGCGCGTCGTCCGCAACCTCCCGGCGCACGCGAACTGGGAGCGGTTGTCCTCGGGCCGACGCCCGCCCGGCTCCGCCGCCACGGCGAGCCGGAGGGGGTTCGTGGTCTGGATCGAGGGGCTGCCGTCCTCCGGGAAGTCCACGCTGGCTTGGGAGCTCTCCTCGAGCCTGCAGACCCTCGGGTGGCGGACCCAGGTCTTGGACGGCAGGGAGACCCGTCGGATGCTCTCCGCGCCGACAGGGAGGACCCGGGCGCATCGGGAGGAGCGGGCGCGGCGGCTGAGCCGGTTGGCCGCGAGGCTTGCGGAGGGAGGTACGGTCGCCATCGTGCCCATGACCAGCCCGTACGAGTCCGTCCGGAGAGCGGCCCGCGAGGCGGGTGGCGAGCGGTTCGTCGAGGTGTGGCTCCGCTGCCCGCTCCAGGTCTGCCAGGAACGGGACTCCAAGGGGCTCTACCGGAGAGCGTCCCGGGGCGTCCTTCCGCTCATGGTCGGGGTCAACGACCCGTTCGAGGAGCCGAGCGCCCCGGACCTCATCGTGGACACGACCCGGTCCTCGGTCGACTTGTCGACCGACCTGGTCCGCTCCTACCTCTCCCGGGAGGGGTACCTCTCCTGAGGAGGGACGGTCCGGGGGGACGACCGGGGGTCGGGGGCATCCGAGGCGCAGGCCCGGGTCTCCACGATAAGCTCATGTCGCTTCGCCCTCCTCCGAGAGTGGATGGGCTCACCGGAAGAGGAGGATAGGGGTCGAACCCCCGCGCCGACCCGGGCGAACTACCTGGCGCTCCCCAGCCGCGACCTGGGGTTCCTCAAGAACACCCTCCGTCTCTACCTGCGCGAGGACAAGGTCGCCGAGGTCATGGTGGCCTTCGGCGCCCGCTGCGGAGCGGGCCAGGTCGTCCAGAGCCAGGTCGAGGTCAAGGACGCGAACGAGCTCGCGGAGGTGATCCCCGCCATCTGCGCCCAGATCGGTCTCGCGAAGATCCGTGCACGGGAGCACGGCCCGGACCACCTGACCCTGGAGCTCTCGCGGGTGGCCGAGGCGCCCGCCCGGGTCCCCCGGGAGACCCGGATGGAGTTCACCCGGGGCTTCCTGGTCGGCGCGGTCTCCGAACTGATCGACCGACGGGTCGTCGGCAAGTTCCTTCCGGACGGCGACGGGTCCGACCGGGCCCTCGTGGAGCTCCGCTGGAACGTGTCCCCCGCAGGCGGCGAGAGCGTTCCTCCCCCCCTCGCCCCCGTCCCGCCCGCGGCCCGGAGCCGGGAGGAGGGCGCGAAGGCCCCCAAGGGGAAGACCCCCGCCGGGGCGTTCCTCGTGGAAGAGGGACCGAAGACCGACGCCCTCGCGCTGTTCATCGGGGAAGCGCAGCGGCGGGGCGGGCTCGCGATCACCTCGGACAAGGGCAAGACCCTGCGCGCGCGGCGCGACCTCTCGCACATCCGCGTCTACGACCTGACCCCCGGGGAGAGCCTGGGGCTGCTGAGCCTGGAGGCGGGGAACCTCCCCGCGATGCT
>JAKATE010000153.1 GCA_021828085.1 Thermoplasmata archaeon
GGCCGTCTCCGCCGGGGCCCCCATCAGGGGGAGGAACGGGGCGGGTACGATCGGCCGAAGCGTGTTGAACATGAAGGCGGAGATCCAGAACGCGAAGCCGATGAGGGTGTCCGCGGTCATCTTCCTCCCACCTTCTCCCCGCCGCTGCCGACCTCTCGAACCGCCACCACGACCCACCTAACGGTCGGACTCTCCCACGCAGACATCGATCGAGCCCATGATCGCCGGGATGTCGGAGACCCGGTAACCGACGAGGTAGTCCCGGACCGCGCAGATGTTCACCATCACCGGGGATCGGAACTTCACGCGGTAGGGCTGCTCGCCCCCTTCGTTGACCACGTAAGCGAGGGCCTCGCCGTGAGGCTCCTCCATGGCGGAGAACCCCACCCCTTTGGGGTAGCCTCGGCGCACGATGTAGGACTCCTGCCCCGGAGGGGGCGAGGGGGTCCCGACGAACCGCGGGACCTTCTCGGCGATGACCCGACCCGGCTTGCGGTCGAGGTGGTCGAGCGTCTGGCGGACGATGAAGATGGACTGCCGCATCTCCTCCATCCGGACGCGGTACCGGCCGTAGACGTCGGCGGCGTCGTGCACCGCCACCTGGAAGTCGAGCTCAGGGTAGGCGGAGTAGGGCCGGTCCCGCCTCAGGTCCCGGGCGACCCCGGCGGAGCGGAGCATGGGGCCGGTGATCCCGTTGCGGATGCAGTCCTGCGCCTTCAGCACGCCCACGTCGATGCACCGCTTGAGGAAGATGTCGGAGCGGTCGCAGAGGTCCTCGTAGTCCTTGATGCGCTGCTCGAGCCAGCCCATCACCTTCCGGCAGCGGTCGGTGAACCCCACCGGGACGTCGTTGCGGACCCCGCCCACCCGCATGTACTCGTAGGTCATGCGGGCGCCGGTGAAGGACTGGAAGAGGTCCAGGATGACGTCGCGGTCGCGCATCCCGTAGCCGAAGGGCGCCATGAGCCCGACGTCCATGACGAACGCCGCGAACCACATCAGGTGGGAAGCGAGCCGCTGGAGCTCCTGGCACATGACCCGGATGTACTCCGCCCGCTCCGGGACCTCGACGCCCAGGGCCTGCTCGCTCGCCATGAGGTAGAGCTGCTCCCAGGCGAGGCCCGCGACGTAGCAGGTCCGGTCCATCAGGGTCACGACCTCGTTGTACCGGCGGTACTCGCAGATCTTCTCGATGCCGCGGTGGAGGTAGCCGAGCTCGGGGACGGCGTCCGTCACGAGCTCGCCGTCGACCTTCACGCGCAGGTTCCACAATCCATGCGTCATGGGGTGCTGCGGCCCCATGTTGACCCACATCTCGCTCATCTTCGACCGACCTCCGAGACCCGATCGGGCCCCGATCCCCGCCACGGCCTATCGGCCGGAGCGGGACTTCACCTCCAACTCCTCGGGCTCGTGCAGCTCGAAGGTCTTGAGCAGCGGGTGGAACTTGTACCCCTCCTCGAGGAGGATCCGTCGAAGGTCGGGGTGGTGGTCGAACCGTACGCCCACCAGGTCCCAGGCCTCGCGCTCGTGGCAGTTGGCCCCCGGCCAGATCCCTGAGACCGACTCGAGGTGGGGGTCCTCGGCGCCCACCACCGTCGTGAGCTCGATGTAGGACCGCAGGTGGTCCGACCATAGGGTGTAGAGGACCTCCCGGTAGTCCCGCCAATCGATGGCGGCGACCATCGCGCAGTGGGTGAACGTGCCCTCGTCGCGGAGCCAGGTGCAGAGCCGGAGGACCGAATCCGCCGGGAACTTGACCCGGGCGGTGATCCCGGCGCGCTCGGAGATGAGGAGGTTCTCGGCGAGGAAGTGCTCCTTGAGGTGCTCGACCACCTCGCGTCCGGCCCGGGCCCGGTCCTCGGGGGAGAGGGAGGTCACGCTGACCGCCCTGGCCTTGTCGGTGCGCAGGGGCTCGCCCTTGGCGGGAGGCCGCGCCGCTTTCCCCGCGGCGGGGGGCGCGGGGGTGCCCGGCGCCGCCGGAGAGCTGGGTCCGGAGGGAGGGGAAGGTCCTGGAGCGGCTCGGGGGTCCGGTCGTGGAGAGGGCGTCTCCGACGCGGGGGTCGGGGGGGCCTCCTTCTTCGGAGCGGGGGACGTCTGCGCGGCCGGCGGTGCCGGCGTCGGCGTCGCCGTCGCCGTCGCCGCTGCGCCCTCCGTCCCGTCCGTCATCCTCACCCTCCTCGGTTCTCCGCCCGCCGTCGGGAACTTCACTCCCTGCGCTCCTGGATGAGCCGCTCGAGGCGGAGCACGCCATCGAGCATCGCCTCAGGGCGAGGCGGGCAACCGGCGATATACACGTCGACCGGCACGAGCTTGTCCACCCCAGGAACGACGGAGTAGGCCGACCGGAAAGGACCGCCTCCCGTCGCGCAGTTCCCCATCGCGATGACCCACTTGGGCTCGGGCATCTGCTCCCAGAGCGTGATCAGCTTGTGCGCGACCTTCCAGGTGACCGTGCCGTTGACGATCATCAGGTCGCACTGGCGGGGAGAGGAACGAGGGACCAGACCGAAGCGCTCGCCGTCCCACCGGGACCCGAAGGCCGCGGCGAACTCGATGGCGCAGCAGGCGAGGCCCCAGTGGAGCGGGAAGAGGCTGTTCCGCCCCGCCCAGTTGAAGACGGGCTTGATCACCGGCGCCACCCCGTCGCGGGTGATCATCGCCCAGAGCCCTTCCTTCGCCCGAGGGATGAACTCCTTCGCCCGGACCACCTCGATCTCCCAGGGCTCGACCTTGGGCGTCGGAGGCTCCGAGGGGGTCGCGGCCGCCCGGGCCCCGGTGGAGGCCAACGTGGGGGGCACGGTCGGGGGCACGGGGGGAGCCTTCTGGGCCTGAGGTGCGCTCATACCCACAGCGACCTCTCGCCGCGCAGCACGTAGTAGATCCCCGCCAGCGCGAGGATCGTGAAGCCTCCCAGGACCGTCGCGAAGGTGGACCAGTAGACGTGCAACGAGCGGAAGGACACGGCCCACAGGGCCAGGACGAATCCCAGGATGTCCACCGCGACGAACACGAGGGCGTAGACGTAGTGGGCGCTGGGGAAGTCGATCTGGGCCTCCCCCTCGGGCTCCTGCCCGCACTCGTAGGTGGTCCTCTGCAGGTAGGAATACCGGCGCTTCGCGCCGAAGATGTAGTTCATGACGATGGAGCCGATGGCGAAACCGACGGCGATACCGAGGAAGACCAGGAAGCCGATCGTTCCGCTGTCCATGGTCGACCCCGCGTCCCCAGAGACCGCTCCGGTCGTTCCACCCGGGGACGAATATAAAGGGCCCCTTCTCCCGGTGAGGGAGCGGTCCTGAGCAAACGCCAAGACCCGCGTTTGGCTAGGGAGAAGGGCGCGCGTTCTGAACGCGCGCGTTCGGCCCGGATCCCCTCGTTACGGCAGAGGGGGAGGGGGGGCCCCACCCATGTCTCCGCCGTTGTCCCCGCCGTAGTCCGCAGGCGAGGACTCGGGGCTCGGAGGGACGTCGTCCATGGATCCGGGGAGCGGGGGAGAGCCGGTGTCCGGGGGTGGCGGGGCCGGTGCCGGGGTGATCTCCCAGGGGGTCTCCGGGGGCGGGGCCTCGCTCACGGGCGGAGGGGCCTGAGGTCCGCCCGGCGGACCGGGAGGTAGCGCCTGCGGCGACCCTCCAGCTCCGGGGAAGATCTGCTGCTCGGGCGGGGCCTGGTGCGGCTGCGAGCCCTTCTCGTCTTTCTCGTCCTCGTCCTTGCGGACGAGGCGCCAGGCCGCGACGGTGATGAGGATCATCGCGAGGGCGAGGAGGGGGATGATGGCCCAACCGTCCACGGAGAAGAGGTTACGGTAGCTCTTGTACGCGTTCTGCTCGGCCGGAGTGAGCGGGGGCGCGTTGGGCTGGAGGACGAGGTCGACCTCCTCCGGTGTCCCGTTCACCACGAACTGCGTGCACGTGCCGGGGTTGGGGTTGGAGTATCCTGAGAGGCTCGCGACGGCGTAGTAGTAGGGCTGGCTGTAGGTGTTGTTGGAGAGCTGCTCGCTGTAGATCCCGTTCGAGTTCGAGGTCCCCGTGGCGACCGTGGGGGAGCCGCACTTGAGCCCCTCCTGGATCGTGACCTGGGCCCCGGGAAGGCGGGCCCCCGAGGTCGAGACCACGACGCCCCAGACCGTGTAGGTGCATCCGGAGGCGGCGCAGGTCGTGGCGAAGTTCGGGGTCAGGTAGAGCGTGGTGAGCGCGGAGCCGGACCAGCCGGGGTTCCCGACCTCGACCACGAGCTCGTCGGACACCGCGGAGGCGAGCCAGGGAGCCGTGTAGTTGACCTCCGCGAACCCCGCCGGGGCGTTCCCGGGCCCTCCCAGCCCCACCGAGACGTTCACCGAGGAGAACTTCCCGAGGTACTGGTCGCTGAAGAACAGGTAGATGCCGAGCTGCGGGAGGTGCGTGAGCGAGTTGTTCGCCCAGATCTCGATCGTGAGCGAGTTCCCGGTCGCGAGCGTGGGCAGGCCCTGCGGGGTGCGGACGGGGTCGAGGACCTTGAGCGCGAGGTCGACCTGCGTCGTCCGGGCGCCGTCCGGGTAGAGGAAGATCGTGATCCCGTAG
>JAKATE010000013.1 GCA_021828085.1 Thermoplasmata archaeon
AGCTCTCGAGCGACCGCGCAGAAGATCGCCAGGGGTCCCACCGGGAACGCGGAGTGGACGCTCTCGACCCGGGCCCGCGGTGGGTGGAGAAGTTTCCCGTTCTCGTCGCACGGTCCGAGGTGGGCGAGGACCCGGGTAACGGAGCGCTTCTTCTTCGGGTCCCAGACGGACTCCACTTGCTGGAGGTAGTGGCGGTCACGGACGGTGATCACCCGAGGGAATGCCATACGCACTACGTAGTGCGTATGTTGTAGATGAATCTGCCGGTTCGACTGGCAAAATCTCGGCGAGAAGGCAGAGCTCGATCGGCGCCTACGTACTACCAGGCGAGGAATTCAGGTCAGAACTCGAAGGACGTCACGATGTGGTAGGGTAGTCGTAGCGGTCCGCACCCCCCAGAAACTGCACACTCGGGGTCAGCAGGGTTCTGGAGCGGTGGCGGGGGGGTTTGGAGGGGATTTCACGACCCTTTGCGGTCGGTCGGCGAAGACCCCCGAAATTCCCCGAGAGAAGCGCGAATTCTCCGATAGGATATGGGCCTTCGGGAACCCCCCCTGAGTTACCTACATTCCGGCCGTCTATAGCCCCTCGATCGTCGGGCGGAGTATCCCCTCCTCCCGCCTTGTCCGTCTCAGAATCACCCGGCAGACCTCGCTCACCTTCGACACCGTCCACCTCCGGACGCTCGCTCCCTTCAGTCCCACCTGCTGCCACCGGATCTTCCGGAACTCCCCGGGCCCCCGCGGGTCCGCCTCGACGATCTCGATGGGGTTCTCGGTCTTCACGGGGGCTCTGCTTGTTTCCTCGGTCGGGTTCCCTCCTGGGAACGGATGCGGGAGGGGGAACTTCCAGGGAGGGAGGGGGGGTCGATAGATTCATAAGGCGGCCTCCTAAGCCGCCCGGTCCATGTCCGCCTGGAACGAGTTCAAGAGCTTCCTCTTCCGAGGGGACGTCCTGGCGCTCGCGGTGGCGTTCGTCATCGGGGCGGCCTTCTCGGCCGTGGTGAACGCGCTGGTCAACGACATCATCACCCCGCTCATCTCGATTCCCGGGACGGCGAACTTCAGCAGCTTCCAGTACAAGATCGGCGGAGGCACGTTCACCTACGGGGCCTTCCTCCAGACCGTGATCAACTTCGTGCTCATCGCGCTCGCCATCTTCTTCATCTTGGTCCGGCCCTCCGAGACCTACCAGAAGCGCCGTGAGGCGAAGAAGGCGGCCGCCCCGCCGACCACCAAGGACTGCCCGTTCTGCCTGATGTCCATCCCAATCAAGGCGACGCGCTGCGGCTTCTGCACCTCGAACCTGCCCGTCTCGGCCTAGGGGATCGGCAGGCTAGGGAGCCTTCGGAAATCGCTCCCGCTCGAAGGGCCGGCGGTCGACGCCCAGGGGGAGCGTCGCGTCGAGCGCCCACTTCGTCGTGACGTTGTCCTTCCCGGCGCTCGGGTCCAGGCTCGAGCCGGTCGCTCCCGGCACGAGGAAGAGCCCCCGGTCGGCCTGGAAGCGCGTGGCGAGGGCCCACTCGACCTCCTCATCGTTGAAGATGTCGATGTCGGAATCGACCACGACCACTCGCTTGAGCGAGCCGTGGCCCGCGAAAGCGGCGAGTGCGGCGTTCTTCCCATCCCCTTCCCGTCTCTTCTCGATGGAGACCACGGAGTGGAGCCAGGCCGCCCCCCCCTCGGTGAGACGGACCGCCCGGACCCCCGGCACCAGGCTGCGGACCGAGCGCAGGATCACCGGCTCGCGGGGGAGACCCATGAGGACGTAGTGCTCGCCGGTGCCGGCCAGGGTGACCGGGAGCACCGGGTGGTCCACCGTGCTCACTCGGTCGATCTCGACCACGGGCTGGGAACGGACAGGGTCGTACGTCCCCAGCACGTCGAGGAAGGGCCCCTCCGCTTCGTCGCGGAGCGTCACCCTCCCTTCGAGGACGATCTCGCTGTCGCGGGGGACCAGAAGGTCGTGGGCGAGGCGCACCGCCGGCAGGGGCCGTCCCGTGCGTCGCCGGTAGAGCGAGGAGGCGATCTCGAGCTCGTCGACGGCGTAGTCCGTGGAGACCGCGGCCGCCAGCGTGAACTCCAGCGGGGCCCCGAGCACGATGGCCACGGGGAGCTCCACGCCCTCGGCGCGGCTCTCCCGGACCATCCGGTCGAGGTGCCGGGGGACCAGGCGGACCGGGCCGCCGGTCGGTCCCTTCACCCAGAGCCGGTGGAAGGAGAGGTTCTGCTTGCCCTTCCAGCGCGCGGAGAAGACCGCCGCGGTGAGGTACGGTCCGGCGTCGCGCGGGTAGAAGTGCGGGACGGGCAGCTTCGTGAGGTCGACCGGTCCGGGAAGGGGGTGGAAGGGAGCCGGCCCCTCCCCCACCTCAGGGGGCTCCGGATGCTCGATCCCCTCCAGAAGCCGGTCCGGAATCCCCTCCGGAGCGACTCCAAGGGCCCGCGCTACCCGCGCCCGGCTCGACCAGAGGTTCCCCACGAGCGTACAGCCGGGGAAGCCGGTGAACCAGGTGGGGCGCCGGGGATCCTCGAGAATCTCCCGGGTCACCCCCAGGTGGAGGTCGACCGGTCCGGGGACCCGGCGGACCTCGGGGTCCGACTCCAGGTATCGGGCGAGCGGGACCACCTCGGCGGGGGGAGCGTCCGTCGGGCGGGGGTTCCCCGGGCCCAAGGGCTCAGTCCCGTACCGGGATGGTGGGAAGGGGCAGCCGCTCCGGGTGCGCGAGCGGGCTCTCCAACGGCTCCTTCGGAGGGCGCGGGGACGGGTTGTAGATCCCCTTGAGCTTCGCCACGGCGGTCAAGAACTGGATGAACCCCCAGAACGTGGCCTGGTAGAGAGGCTGGTAGCTCGCCTTCTCCTCGAAGAACTCCCGCAGGATCGCCTGGGACTGCTTGAGCCCGTGGGTGAGCGCCCGGGTGAGGAGTTCCTTCTGGCGGTCGGAGATGTTCTGCCGCAGGAACCAGTCCTTCTTGTTGAGATGCCCGAGGGGCACGAAGAACATGGGGACCAGGAGCGCGCGGAAGTCCCACAGGTCATCGATGAGGTCGATGGTCTTGATCACGTCGTCCTCGGTCTCCTGGGGGAGGCCCACGATGAACGTGCAGGCCGGGTAGACGCCGTTGTCGTTGAGGAGGCCGGCGGCCTGGACCACGAGCTGCGGCCACTGGCTGGCCTTGAAGGGAGCCACTTTCCCGGGCATGGTCGAGGTGATGATCCGGGGGCTGCCGGTCTCCACCCCGATCTCGACGCCCCACCAGGTCTGGCCGTTGGTGAGGAGGACCTCCTTGAGCCGGGGGAGGAGCCGGGGCTTGGTCATCAGGCTCGCCACCGCCACATGGCTCCAGCCCACGTGCTGGTAGTAGCGCTTGGCCAGCTGCATGAGGGCGACGAGCTTGTCCTCCTTGGGCATGATGTTGGGAGAGCCGTAGAAGTAGACGTCATCGGAGTGCAGCACGCCCTTGGTGATGCCGATGGAGGCGTTCACCTTGAGCTCCTCCTCGATCTTCTCCAAGGGGTACCAGCGCGTCGGCCGCGTGGTGACCGAGCAGAACGAGCAGCCGCGGCAGCAGCCGCGGCCGATCTCCACGAGCCCGTTGATGGAGGGGTAGCGGATGGAGGAGATCTGCTCCACCGAGGGAGCGGTCTTGGGGCCGAGGAAGATGTGCTCGGGGATGGGCTCGCCGGCGAGGGCCTTCTTCACGACCTCCTTGACGTAGATGTCGCCCTCCCCCTCCACGACGCAGTCGACCCCGCCAATCTCCTTCACGAAGTCGGCAATCCACGGGACCTTGGCCCGGTTGGCCGGGGAGAGCTGCCAGGCGCACGGACCGCCGGCGATGAGCTTCATGCCCTGCCGGCGGGCCGCGAGCACGGCCGGCTGCCGGAGCATCCGCTTGAAGTTGATCCGGTTCATCGGGTCGCGCCCCTCCATCACGCCGGAGAAGGTCGTCGACGGGGGGTTGAGCCCGAAGTAGTCGTGGCCTGAGATGAGCAGGAGCTTCGCCTCCCCGGGCATGTAGCGGTCGAGGTAGCTCGGGTGGATGATCCGGGCGTCAATGCCCGCGTCCAGCAGTGCGGCTTCGATCTTGCGCATGCCGTAGGGCGCCTCCCGGGGGTGGCCCGCCTCGTCGCACGGCATGTTGGGGAAGAAGAGGCGCTTGTACACCCGCTCCGGCAGGATGTAGGGAGGAGTGGTGGTCCCGAACCCCAGGAACTCCTTGCCGTTGTGGTTACTCATCATCGTCCAGTCGCAGGTGATGACGACCTCAGGCATGGTGGACTCCCTGGGCGGCCGACCTCTTCCGGGAAATATAAGCGCTTCGAAACTAGTTGCAAGACAGAAAGGATTGGCGACGGGCCCGGGAGCTCGCCGAAGCGTCGGTCAGCCGTCCGACGACTCATCGTCGTCCTCGCGCGCGACGAGCTCGTCCAAGTTCTCCTCCGGAGACTCCTCGGGAGGCTCCGCGCTCCAGTCGCGGAACGCCGGGTCGCGGTTGAGCAGGTGGATCTTGACGCACTCCCGGTGCGCCGGGGAGCCGTTCCAGCTGCTCTCCTCCCCGGAATGGGCGAGGGGTTTCCGGCAGAGGACACAGAGCTCCGGCGGAGGGACGATCCACGGGGTGCGTCGGGGGGTTCCCTGGGTCACGGTCTTCGAGGGGGCACCGAGGCGGGGACTCCGCTTGAAGGTTCTCCAGGGAGCCGCGGGCCCGGCGCTCCCCATCCCCGGTTCCGGTCCAGAGGGGGGCTCGAACCCTCAAGGGGACGGGGTCTCTCCGGGGGATCATGTCCCGGCCCTCCGACCCCCGCTCTGCCCGCTCCGCCCTCCGACAGGGAGAACGGAATGTGCGCCGGGCGGCCCTGGACCGTCGGCACGGGGCGGCGGTCGTCCTCCGGGAGGCGCTCGATGGCCTTCACCAGATGCTCCGCGGGAGGGGCGCGGTCCCTCCGGAGGAGTGGAGCCGAAGATGGCTCGAGGGGCTCGAGCGCTTGAGAAGGGAACAGTGGGCGATGGGTGCCCTCCAGAACCTCGCCCAGGAGCTCATCGCCTCCACTGGCAGCTTAGGAGGGGCACGTCGTCTGGCAAGGGTCGTCCGTCGATGGTCGCGTCGGGTAGAGGAGGAGTCCCGGGGGATCCGTCGTCGGTGGGCTTCCCGTCTCCCCTCCCGGGCCCACCTTCTCACCTTCTCCTGGAGCTCGGCGGTAGAATCCCTGCTGACCCCACCGCGGGTCCGCCCCAGGATCGAGGAGATCGGGGTGAGCGTGAGCGACCCGGGGGGCGAGGGGAGGGGTCTCTATCGCAGGCTCCGCTCCGCCGGTCTACCGGTTCGGCTACTACCGGACCGGAAGGCCCGGGAAGCGGTCCAAGCGGGGACGCTCGTCCTCCTCGGGGCGGACACCCTCTACGCGGACGGGACCCTGCTCCATAAGGTGGGGACCCGGGCGTTGGCCACGGCGGCAAAACGAGCGGGGGCCCGGGTGATCTCGGTCTCGGGGACGAGCAAGCGGGTCGCCGCTCCTGCCCCGCGATTCCGACGTCGGGGCCTCTTCGAAACGACCCCTCCCTCGCTGGTCGACGAGTACTGGACCGAGCGGGGCGCCTGGCGCCCGGCTGCTCGGGCCTCCAGGAAGGTTTAGTCCTCCTGGGGACCGGGGGGCTCTTCCACGCTCTCGTCGTACTCGGCCGGGGCGGTGGCGGGGGTGGCGGGCGCGACGGGTGCCGCGGCGGGCTCGGGGTTCGGGGGGGTCGTCGGGGAGGCGGGGCGACCTCGCCGTCGTGCGAGGAGGACCACTCCCACCGCGACGAGGACGGCGGCGAAGAGGAGGTACGGCCAGGTCTGACCCAGGAACGAGCCCGCGGTGGCCTGGACGCTGAGCGTCCAGCTCTTCTCGACCGGACGGTAGCCGGTGGCGTGGGCCCACAGGGTGAGCGTGACCGTCGTCGTGAAGGCGACCGAGGGAGCGCCGTAGCTTACGTTGAGCACCCCGGAGGGTCCGAGTGGGACCGACACGTCCCGGCCTCCGGGCCTCCATCCGCCCGCCGACGCCTCCAGATGGATCGAGGCGTTGACCGGGGTCGAGGGGCCGACCCCCGCGAGTTGGACGGCCCACGACATCCCGGCGCCGGAATCCACGCTCCCGCTCGGGAGCGTGGCGGTCAGGGTAAGGTTCCCCAGCACCGAGAGGTTGACAGTCTGCGACGCCACAGAGTATCCCGGGATCGTCAGGCTCGCGGTCGTGCTCGCGTTCCCGACGAAGGTGGAGGGAACCACCACGGGGATCTCGAACGATCCGTCCGTGGTCTCGTACGGAACGCCCCAGGAAGGGGCCCCCGGGGGCTGCGAGGGGAAGCTCCAGGTCCCGTTCGTCGGCAGCTCCGGGCCGAGGCCCGGGCCGGAGAGGCTGAAGGTCAGATTGGTCCGCTGCCCGGGCGCCAGAGGGCCGGCGGGGGGTTGGATCTGGAGCAGCAACGGCCTCGGCTGAAGGAGCAGCGTCGCGTTGGCGCTCACGCTCTGGAACCCGGTGACACGGGTGGTAAGCTCCACGACGATCGAGACCGGGGTCGTGGAGGGCGGTGCGCGGTAGAGCACGTACAACGCGCCCGTCGGGAGGCCGGTTCCGCTCACGATCGACGCGGAGCCGAGGTCAGGGAAGAGCTCGGCCGTCTCCGAGGTGGCGTTCACCGGTGTACCCTGCGAGTTCGTCAGGGTGAAGTCCAGCAGTCTCGTCGCGCCGCTCGCAACCGGGATGGGGGCGGGAGGCCCCTCGAGGGAGAGGAACGAAGGGGTGATCTCCACCGTGTAGGAGCCCGTGGCCCCCACGTACCCGCTCGCGACCGCGCGGATCACCAGGGTGTCGTTCTGCGTCCCCGACACACCGGGAGCCTGGAAGGTCACCCGGTAGCTCCCCGGGCCCGAACCGGGACTGACCGTGGAGCTTCCCCCCAGGGAGTCGGTCAGGGTCACGGAGGCGGGCACGCCCGTCCCGTTGGAGGCGTTCACCCAGGCGAAGAGCTGGGCCTGCGTCCCGGCGATCAGCGAGGAGGGAACCCCTCCGACGCTGAGGGAGAGGGCCGGAAGGGGTCCGGTGTTCCAAAGGGCGGTGAGGGGCACAGGGGGAGGGCTCGTGGCGTTGATCACCACGGTGTCGGGGGGGACCGTGGGGTCCTGCAGATAGCCGCTCACGTTCAGTCCCTGGGCGAGGAGTTCCTCCCCGGAGCTCGCGTTCGTCCAGCCCCGGGGCCCCGCGAAGGAGAAGACCAGGGGGATGGTGAAGCTCGGCGCCGAACTGTGGTTCCCCGTAACGGCGAAGAAGGCGGCCGGGGCGGGGGGGAGCGCAGCCGCGAACGCGCTCGCGTTGTCCGCCCCGAGATCGAAGGTGCCGTTCCCTTGGCTCCCGGGCCCACCGGAGATGGGGGAACCGTCCATGGTGAAGGTCCACCAGTAGCCGTGGACCTGCTGGAAGGCGAAGGTGTGGACCACGGTTCCCGGTGTCAGCGCGTACGGCCCGGTGCCGATCTCGCCGGTCCCGGAGACGTTCACGTACGCGAAGGGGAGCGCGGCCGTGAGGCCGAAGGCGGTCCCTTCGGCGAAGCCGACGAAGGCGGTGGCGTTCGCCGAGATGGCCTCGCCCACGGCCCAGACGAGCGTGTCGTTGGTGGAGAGCCCGGAGGGGAGCGCCGGGATCGGGCTCTCCGTCCTCAGCCCTGTGTTTCCCGCAGCCGCCAGGTCATAGGTCACCAGGGCGGTGCCCGTCGTGTTGGCCGAGATGGTGGGGATCCCTGGAGTGATCGAGGGACGGGGGCTTACGAGGGTCCTCTTCTCCGCCGGGGGTGGGCTTAGGGGCGTGGCATGCCCGACGACCAGGGGCGAGACCGGTCCTGTTCCGGAGGAGGGAACAGTGAGCGGGATCCCCGCCCCCGCGAAGAGGAGGAGAGTGAAGAGCATGGTGAGCAGCGCACCTCCCCGTCGGGCCGAAGGGTGCGCTCGGACCCTCGACATCGACGGCTAGAGGCGGTGAACGTCTATTGAATCTTGATGGGGCCGCCCTCCCCCCTCCCCGAGGGACCGGGAAGGGGACCGGGGCAACGGTGGTCGTGGGCCGGGACCCTCGGGGCCTGGCAACGCCTGGTCCCCCACCCCGGCCATCGGGCCCGGATCTCCCGAGGACGCGCGGGCAAAGCGTATTAGGGCATACTTTCTCGGACGGCCCGGAGGCGTGACTTGAGCAGCCAAGCCGCCCGTCCGGCGGAGCGGGCCGGGCCGGGGGAGATCACCGACACCCTGCGCCGACGGATGCTCGAGATCATGCTCGTGGCCCGGGCGCTCGACGAGCGCGGCCTCAACCTGCAGCGGCAGGGGCGGATCGGCTTCTACGTCCCCATGGAGGGACAGGAGGGGGCCCAGGTCGGCTGCGGGCTCGCCCTCGACCCCAAGGACTGGCTCTGCCCGGGGTACCGGGAGACCGCCGTGGCGCTCTGCCGGGGGATCCCTCTCCCCATGATCCTGGCGCAGCTCTTCGGGAACAAGGAGGACGTCTGCCGGGGGAGACAGATGCCCAACCATTTCGGCTTCCGCGAGTACCGCTACGTCGGCACCTCCAGCCCGATCGGCACCCAGATCCCCCACGCCGTCGGCCTTGCGCTGGCCGCCCGGTGGAAGGGGGAGAAGGTCGTCTCCGTCGCCTTCTTCGGCGACGGCGGGACGAGCTCGAACGACTTCCACTCCGGTCTCAACTTCGCCGGGGTCTATCGGGCTCCGGTGATCTTCTTCTGCCAGAACAACCAGTGGGCCATCTCCCTTCCCCGGTCCAAGCAGACCCGGAGCGAGTCCCTGGCCCAGAAGGCCGAGGCCTACGGCTTCCCCGGGGTCCAGGTGGACGGGAACGATGTGGAGGCGGTCTACCAGGCGGTCCGGGAAGCGCGCGGGCGCGCTCTCGCGGGCGAGGGACCGACGCTCATCGAGGCGGTCACCTACCGCATGGGACCGCACTCCACCTCCGACGACCCCCGCCGCTACCGCACCGCGGAGGAGCTCGCCCTCTGGAAGAGCCGTGACCCGCTCGAGCGGCTCAAGGAGCAGCTCGTCCGGTCGGGGACGCTGGGCCCGCGGGAGCTCGATGAGCTCACCGAGAACGCCCGGGCGGAGGTGGCGGCGGCGATCCAGCAGGTCGAGCCCATCGGACCGCCAGAGCCCTCGACCCTCTTCGACGACGTCTACGCGCGACGCACCCCCCGGCTCGAGGAGGAGCGCCAGCAGTTCCTCTCGCAGGCCCCTCCCGGAGGCTCTCCATGACCGAAGCGACGCTCATCCAGGGAGTGAACCAGGCGCTTCGCGAGGCGCTGCGCCAGGACCCGGACGTGGTCCTGCTCGGGGAGGACATCGGCGTGAACGGGGGGGTCTTCCGGGCCACCGACGGGCTCCTCAAGGAGTTCGGGGAGGAGCGCGTCATCGACACCCCGCTCAACGAGAGCGGCATCGTCGGCACGGCCGCCGGGATGGCGCTCTACGGGATGAAGCCCGTGGCCGAGATCCAGTTCCTGGACTTCATCTACCCCGCCTTCGACCAGATCGTGAGCGAGGTGGCCAAGTTCCGCTACCGCTCGGGGGGACAGTTCCCCTGCCCCATGGTCATCCGCGCCCCGTACGGGGGAGGGATCAAGGGAGGGCTCTACCACTCGCAGAGCACCGAGCAGCTCTTCACGAGCATCCCCGGGCTCAAGGTGGTCATCCCCTCGACGCCCGCGGACGCGAAGGGCCTCCTGCTCACCTCCATCTTCGATGAGGACCCGGTCATCTTCCTCGAGCCGAAGCGGATCTACCGGACGGTCACGGGGGAGGTGCCTGCCGGGGACCACCGGGTCCCTCTGGGAGAGGCGCGCGTGGTCCGGGAGGGCTCCGACGTGAGCGTCTTCGCCTACGGGGCGATGGTCCCGGTGGCGCAGCAGGCCTGTCAGGGGCTCGATTCCCAGGGGATCCACTGCGAGCTCCTCGACCTGAGGAGCCTGGTCCCGCTCGACGAGGCGGCGATCCTCCGGTCCGTGGAGAAGACCGGGCGGGCGGTCATCGTGCACGAGGCACCGGGCTTCTGCGGCTTCGGGGCCGAGATCGCGGCGATCCTGGCGGAGAAGGCCCTCTACTCGCTGAAGGCGCCCGTGAGCCGCGTGACCGGGTACGACACCCCGTTCCCCTACGCCCTCGAGCACCTGTACCTGCCGAGCGTGGACCGCATCTCGCGCGCCATCGAGCGGACGGCCCGGGCGGCCTAGAGGAGGAACCATGGCCTTCGAGTTCCGGCTCCCGGACATCGGCGAAGGGGTCGCCCAGGGGGAGGTCGTCCACTGGCATGTGAAGGTCGGCGACGCGATCAAGGAGGACCAGCCGCTCGTCAGCGTCCTCACGGACAAGGCGAACGTGGAGATCCCTTCTCCCCGCACGGGCCGGATCGCGGCCCTGCACGCCAAGGAGGGGGAGGTGGTCAAGGTCGGCGGCCTCCTCGTCACCATCGAGACCGCGGAGGCTTCTGCGGCCGCTGCCCCCTCCGCTCACGCTCCACCGCCCTCGCCCGCTCCCTCCCCGGCGACCCCGGCCGGGGGAGTGGCGGCGAGCTCCGCCCCTTCCGCTCCAGCGGACCGGGCGCTGGCCACCCCCGCGGTCCGGCGCAAGGCGCGGGAGATGGGGATCGATCTCGGGCGGGTCAAGGGGACCGGCCCGGGGGGCCGCATCACCGAGACGGACCTGGAGGCCTTCTCCCGCTCTTCCCCGCCATCGGGGGCTCCAGCCCCAGGCCCGACCCCCGCGCACCCGGCCCCGGCGACCCCGGCCGCACCGACCGGCCCGGCAACCTCCCCCGCGCCCCCGTCAGGGGAATCCGAGCGCATCCCCCTCCGCGGGGTCCGGCGCATCATCTTCGAGCACATGGCCGAGGCGCAGAAGCACTCGGCCCTGTTCACCTACGTCGAGGAGCTCGACGTGAGCGAGCTGGTCCGGTTCCGCGAGCGCAGCCGCAAGAAGCTCGAGGAGAAGGGGGTGACGCTCACCTACCTGCCCTTCATCATGAAGGCGGTCGTCCAGGGGCTCAAGGCCCATCCCCGCCTCAACGCGCATGTCGACGAGGAGACCCAGGAGCTCATCGTCTACCGTCGGCACCACCTGGGCATCGCCCTCGCGGGCCCGGAAGGCCTCCTCGTGCCGGTCGTGCGCGATGTGGGCACCAAGAGCATACCGGTCCTGGCCCGGGAGCTCCAGGACCTCTCCGAGCGCGGCCGGCAGGGGAAGCTCACCCGCGAGGAGCTCACGGGAAGCACCTTCACCATCACCTCGCTGGGAGCGCTGGGGGGACTCCTCGCCACCCCGATCGTGAACTACCCCGAGGTCGCCATCCTGGGCGTCCACAGGATGGTGAAGCGCCCGGTCTACCTCCCGGACGGGAGCATCGGCCCGGCCACCCTGATGAACCTCTCGGTCTCCTTCGATCACCGTCTCCTCGATGGGATCACGGCGGCGGAGTTCCTCGCCGTGGTGAAGAGCCATCTTGAGGACCCTCACCAGCTCCTGCTCGAGCTCTCGTAGAGGAGAGGGGCGAGCGTTGTCCGTCCCTGCTCCTCCCGCGGCCGTGAAGACCGTTCCGCTCCCGTACGACCGGGGTCAGCTCGAGGAGCGGCTGGGCCCCTCCTGGAAGGAAACCCTCTCCGAGCTCTACCGGGGGATGCTCCTGGGCCGGGTCCTCGACCAGCGGATGCTCGCGCTCCAGCGTCAGGGGCGGGTGGGGTTCTACGGACCGACGATGGGCCACGAGGCGGTGAACGCGGCGGCGGCGAGGGCGCTGGACAAGGAGGACTGGGTCTTCCCCGGTCTCCGCGAGCAGCTCGTGGCCCTCCTGCGCGGTCACCCCCTCGAGCTCTATCTCGACCACCTCTTCGCCAACGAGGCCGACCCGGCCCGGGGGCGGCAGATGCCCTGCCACCCGAGCGCGCGGGATGTCCGCTACGTCTCCATGTCGAGCAACATCGGCACCCAGATCCCCCAGGCGGTGGGGACGGCCTGGGCGATGCGCCGGAAAGGGAAAGGGACCGTGGCGGCGGCATTCTTCGGCGATGGGGCGACGAGCTCGAGCGAGTTCCACGCCGGGCTCAACTTCGCCGCCGTGCTCGACGCGCCGGTGCTCTTCGTCTGCGCGAACAACCAGTGGGCGATCTCCCTCCCCACCTCCCGGCAGAGCGCGGTGAAGACCCTCGCCGAGAAGGCCCGGGCGTACGGGATGCCCGGGACGCGCATCGACGGGACCGACCCGATCGCCGTCCTCACCGAGCTCTCCTCCGCGCGCCGCGAGATCTCAGCGGGGAAGGGCCCCCGCCTGGTGGAGACGGTGGTGTACCGCCTGACCCCGCACTCCTCCTCCGACGATCCCACGCGCTACCAGCCTCCAGGCTGGGCCGAGGAGGCCTGGGCCCACGACCCCGTCGCCCGGACGGAGGGACTGCTGGAGACCCTCGGGGTCGTCGACGCGAAGGGTCGCGAAGCGATCCACAAGGAGATCGAGGAGCGCATTCGCAAGGCGGTCCAGCTCGCCGAGCCCCGGTCCCCTCCGGGACCGGAATCGCTCTTCGAGGACACCTATCGGGCCCCCTTCCCGCCCCTCACGGAGGAGCGGGACCGGTTCGACATGGAGCAGGGAGGTCACTTCCCGTGACGCGGGAGGCGGACGTGCTCGTCCTGGGCGGCGGGCCGGGAGGCTACATCGCGGCGATCCGGCTCGGCCAGCTGGGACGCAAGGTCCTGCTGGTGGAGAAGGAGGCGCTCGGGGGGGAGTGCCTCAACCGCGGGTGCATCCCCTCGAAGGCCCTCCTCCACGTCTCCTCGCTCGCGAGCGAGATCTCCCGGGCCGGACCCGAGATGGGGATCGGGCCGCTCGCGGGGGGGGTCGACCTGGGCGCCCTCCAGCGCTGGAGGGCCTCTGTGGTGGAGAAGGAGCGGGGCGGGGTCGCCCAGCTCCTCAAGGCGGCCGGCGTCGAAGTATTCGCGGGACAGGGACGGCTCACCGGACCTAGCTCGGCGGTCTTGGAGGCTCCCGGGAAGGCCCCGGAGGAGGTCCGCTTCCAGGCCGCGGTCCTTGCCACCGGCGCCTATCCGGTCGCCCTCCCGGGGATGGAGCCCGACGGACGGTTCGTCCTCACGGCCCGGGAGATGCTGACCCTCGGGGAGGTGCCGAAGCGGCTGCTGGTCCTGGGCGGCGGGGTGAGCGGGGTTGAGCTGGGACAGCACTACCTGCGGCTCGGCAGCGAGGTGACCATCGTCGAGCTCCTCCCGCAGATCGTCCCCGGCACGGAGAAGGACCTCGCCCAGGAGCTCCGCCGGCAGCTCGAGCGGGCCGGGATGCAGATCTTCACCGCCACCCGGGCCACGAAGCTCGAGCGGACCGGGACGGGGGTGCGGCTCTCCGTCGAGGGGGCCGAGGGGAGCCGCGTGCTCGAGGCGGACCGGCTCTTCCTCACCGTGGGGAAGAAACCCGAGACCCGGGGGCTCGGGCTCGCCGAGGCGGGCGTTGCGACGGGCCCGGGAGGGTTCGTGACGGTGGACGATCGGATGGCGACCAATGTGTCGGGCATCTTCGCCGTGGGGGACCTCGCGCGCCCTCCCATGGTCGCCCACAAGGCCTACCGTGAAGGGGTGGTCGCCGCCGAGGTGATCGCGGGGCGTCCCACCCGCTGGGACCACCAGGCGATGCCCATGGTCATCTACACCGAGCCCGAGCTCGCCTCCGTGGGGAAGACCCGAGAGGAGGCCGAGGCCGCCGGCCGGAAGGTGAGGGAGGCGCGCTTCCCGTACGCGGCCCTGGGCCGGGCCCATGCCAATCACTCCACCGACGGTTTCCTCAAGCTCGTCGCCGAGGAGGAGAGCGGCCTGATCCTCGGCTGCCACGCCGCCGGCCACGCCTCGGGGGAGATCATCGGCGAGGTCGCCTTCGCGATCGAGATGGGGGCGACGGTGCGCGACCTCGCCTCCACCATCCACCCCCACCCGACCTTCAGCGAGCTGCTCCAGGAGGTCGCGCTCCTCTGGCTCGGCGAACCGTTCCACGTGACCCTTTCCTTGGCCCATGCCCGCCGAAGTGGTTGAGTGGGGTCTCGTCCCGTACCCGGAGGCCCTCGAGCGGATGCGCGAGCTCCGCCGGCGCCGGGCCCGGGGGGAGGTACCGGACACGCTCATCCTCGTCCGCCACCCCCCCATCCTCACGGTGGGGGTCCAGGGAACCGGGGGCGAGCCTCTCCCCCCCGGTCTACCGGTCTTCACGGTGGAGCGGGGCGGGCACGCCACCTACCATGACCCGGGGCAGTGGGTGGGGTATCCCATCGTCGACCTGAACCCGCGCGGCCGGGATGTCCGCCGCTTCGTGCACGAGCTGGAGGAGATGGTCTGCCGCGCCGTCGCCCCGCTGGGCGTGCAGGCTGGACGTCGCCCGGGGGAACGGGGGGTCTGGGTGGGCGGGGCCCGGAAGCTCGCCTCGGTCGGGGTGGCGGTGGAAGAGTGGGTCACCTCCCACGGTTTTGCCCTCAATGTCTCGACGGACCTGCGGGTCTTCCGCTCCTTCAAGCCGTGCGGGCTGGAGGGCGACGTGATGACCTCGCTCCGCGAGGAGCTGGGGCGCCCGGTGGACCTCGAGGGTGTACGTCCGTTGCTCCTGGAGGCCTGGAACGAGGTCTTCGGGGGTCTTCCTCGACCCCCCGGGGCGGCCCCTCTCGCGCCGCCGCGTCGGTCACGGGAGGATTCCGACCCCGTGCGCGCTCCTCTTAGGCCTATCTAGAACGTGGCTCCGCAATGGGGGCACTTGGCCTCCTCCTCGGCGTAGACCGAGTTGCAGTACCGGCAGCGAAGCAGCACCTTCGAGCCTGAGGGGGCGTAGTTGTGGATGACGACCGTTTGCGGGCCGTTCGCGGGGGATGGGGGCGTCAGAGGGAAGGGGGCCATCGGCTGCGGGCGGACGTAGACCCGGGGGCGCTCCCTGAGCCCGATCACCAGCACGATCAGCGCAAGGATGATGACGGGAATGCCCACGACTGCGCCAATCAGGGTGACCGTGAGGCCAATGCCAAGGAGCAGAAGCAGGGCGCCCAGGATAATCGTGCCGGCGCCCATCTTAGCCGTACTAGGAGGGCCTACTGGGCTATGAATTCCCCCCGCCGTGTCCTAGCCTTCCGACAGGGCAGGGGGGTTCCCGCTGGGAGGCTCGAGAACGGGAGGTCGGGCTGCGGGTGGGCTCGTCTCCGCCGTTCCGGGGGCGCGGAAGGAGGTGGGCCACCCTCGCTTTCGGGCCAATCCAGCCCAACGATTAAATACGGCGCTCCAAATCTGACGGTGGGCCGACGTTCGTCGGACAAATGCGTATGGTTCCGGCGACGGATGCCTGACGAGCTCAGAGGAGGCCCTCGTGTATCTCAAAGCCCTGAAACTGCGGAACTTCAAGTCCTTCGCCGGAACGACCGAGGTCACTTTCCACCCGGGCTTCACCGGCGTTGCCGGGCCCAACGGGATGGGCAAGAGCAACGTCGCCGATGCGATCCTCTTCTGCCTGGGTCCCCGGTCCTCCAAGGTCCTCCGGGCAGAGCGGCTCCCGGAGCTCTTCTTCAACGGTGGGGCCTCGAAGAAGGCCGCCACCGAGTGCGAGGTCTCCCTGCTCTTCGACAACAAGGACCGAAGCTTCCCCATTGAGAACGACGACGTGGAGGTCACCCGCTACGTGAAAGCGGCCCCGGGAGACCCGGACGGCTACTATTCCTACTTCTACATCAATCACCGACGTTCCACACAGACGGAGATCGAGTATCTTCTCGCGCACGCACGCCTCTCCGGTGAGGCCTCCAACGTCGTCCAGCAGGGGGATGTCAACCGGATCGTCGCCATGAGCCCCCTGGAGCGTCGGGGGGAGGTCGAGCGGCTCGCGGGGATCGCCCAGTACGACGAGGAGCTGGCCAAGGCGGCGGAGAAGAACGCCGCCCTCGACGCCAACCTTACCCAGATCCAGACCCTCCTGACCGAGGTCAACCGCCACCTGGCCGAGCTCGAGGGGCAGCGCGAGGGGGCGAAGAAGTACCAGGACCTCACCCAAGGGAAGCGCCGCCTGGAGTCCCAGTTGGCCCGGGTGACCCTCGCCCGAGCCCGGGAGGAGGTCGCCGCGAGCACCCGCCGGCTCGAGGAGCTGCGCGGAGAGCAGTCCAAGCTCAAGGAGCAGCTTGACTCCGAGACCGCCCGCCAGGGCGAGCTCAACCGCCAGTCCAGCGCCCTCGAGGAGGAGGCCGCCCGGGCCGGCGGGGAGGAGGCCGCGCGCCTCAAGCAGCAGATCGACGAGCACGGCGTCGAGGTCGGCCGGGCCCAGATGGGGGTGGAGCACCTGGAAGAGGAGATCCTCACCCTGCGCGACCAGGTCACCGGTCTGGACCGCGAGCTCACCTCCCGGAAGAAGTCCCTGGAGGGGTTCTCCTCCGAGCGCACCGAACTTCAGAAGTCCCTTTCCGAGGTCGAAGGGAAGCTCGCCCGCGACCAGAAGGTTGTGGAGGAGCTCCACGGACTCGCGGACGCCTCCCAGGGGAAGGCCGCCCAGATCCGCAAGGGTGTCCTCGAGCAGCAGCGGGCCCAGGCCTCCCTGGAGGAGCGCTGGCGCTCCCAGCTCGAGCTCACCGGCATTGCCCGCTCCGCGGTGGAGACCTCCAAGCACGATGTGGCGGCGGCCACGGAGGAGGTCTCGGCCCGCGAGCTTGAGGTCAAGGACGTCCAGTTCCGTCTCAAGGAGGCGAAGGGGAGCCAGAAGGGGAGCGAGCGCTCCTCCCAGGACCTCAACGCCGACCTCCAGAAGTCCCGCGCGCACGAGCGCGAGCTGCGCGCCCGCCAGGAGTCCCTGCAGGCCGAGCTCATCCAGCTCAACCGCGCCTACGCCAGCCTGGACGCGTCCATCAAGGAGCGTTCCGGGAGCGGAGGGAACGCCTCGCGGCTCGCGGCGGTGGACTTCCTGCTCCGCCAGCGGGACCTGGGGAAGGTCCCGGGGATCCGCGGCACCGTCGAGGAGCTCACCAGCTACGACTCCCAGTACGCCACGGCCATCCTCGTTGCGGGAGGGGCGCGCTTCCAGTCGCTGGTGGTGGAGAGCGATCAGGTGGCCGAGAGCTGCATCGAGCTCCTCCGGGCGGAGAAGAAGGGGGTCGTCACCTTCCTCCCCCTGAACAAGGTCCTCTCCGGCCGCCCGCACGGCAAGAGCCTGCTCGTCCAGAAGGCTCCCGGGTGCAAGGGGTTCGCCCTCGACCTGGTCCGGTTCGACGAGGCGCTTCGGCCGGCGTTCTGGTACGTCTTCGGCGAGACCCTCGTCTTCGACAACCTCAACTCTGCCCGCGCCCAGATGGGCGGGGTGCGCCTGGTGACCCTCCAGGGGGACCTCATCGAGGCGAGCGGCGCCATGACCGGCGGGTACCTGGGCTCCCCGGAGCGGGGGCGCGGGGCGAGCCCGCTCCTCGAGCTCAAGCGCAAGGGGGAGGAGATCCGTGCCCTAAGCCAGGAGGAGAGCACGGTCCGGGCCGAGCTCTCGGCCCTCGAGGAGAAGATCCGGTCCCTCAGCGAGGACCTGGCCAAGCGTTCCACCCTCGCCCAGAGTCACGGCTCAACGCTGGAGCAGTTGGGGAAGGAACTCGCCCGGGCCGAGGAAGCGCTCGCCAACGCGCGCGAGAAACTGGCCCAGGCGGAGTCCTCCCTGAAGAAGGCGGAGACCTCCCTGGGAGCGTGCGAGGAGAAGACCCGCTCGCTCGAGTCCGAGCGGGCGAGGGTCACCTCCCAGCTGGAGAAGCTCAACGCCGACTGGGTGAACGCCCTTCCCCAGAACGCGGCACCCAAGCTCAAGGAGCTCCAGGCCGCCCTCACGGTGCTCGGCCAGGAGCAGTCCGACCTCAACGGAAAGCTCGGCGCCAACGAGGCCGCCGCGAAGGCGGCCGCGGAGGTGCTCGACGCGAAGACCACCGAGCGCAAGGAGGCCTCGCATCGTCTCGAGGAGCGCCAGAAGGAGCTCAAGTCCTGCCAGAAGGAGCTCAAGGAGGCCCAGCAGAAGCTCGAGGCGCTGCGCGCGGTCCTGGACAAGCGCAGCGGGGTCTTCCGCGAGATCGAGGAGAAGCGCCGGAAGGTCCACGAGGAGCTCCAGGCGCTGGCCGCCCGGGTCGGGGGGCTCACCGCCAACTGGTCGAGCAAGTCCGACCAGATCCACGAGGCCGAGGTGAAGCTCTCCGTGGCACAGAGCGACCTGGCCGATCTCGAATCGCACGCGGAGGAGCTCCCCGGGGAGGAGGACCTCTCGCTCGCGAAGCTCACCGTGGACGAGCTCAAACGCCGCATCCGGGAGGCCGAGACGGCCATCGAGGCCCTCGGGCCGGTGAACGCTTCGGCGCTGGAGGCCTACGACGCCGAGAAGGCGCGCGCGGAGGAGTTCCTCGCCGAGGTCGAGCGGCTCCGGGCCGAGAAGGACGGGCTCGAGAAGCTCCAGAAGGAGCTCGAGGAGAAGAAGCGCGGACGCCTCCTCGAGGTCGTCCACGCTGTCGCCGAGGGCTTCACCGAGATCTACCGCGACCTCTCCGGCGGAGGGGAAGGGGAGATCGCGCTGGAGAACCCCCAGGAGCCCCTCGCGGGCGGCCTGCTCATCCGGGTCCGTCCCCTGGGCAAGAAGGTCCAGCGGCTCGAGCAGCTCAGCGGAGGGGAGAAGTCCCTCGCCTCCCTCGCGTTCATCTTCTCGCTGCAGCGCTACGACCCCTCGCCGCTCTACGTGCTCGACGAGGTGGACATGAGCCTCGACGGGATCAACGCCGAGAACATCGGACGGATGTTCCGGCGCAACTCCTCGCGCGCCCAGTTCGTGGTCATCTCGCTACGCAAGGTCACGCTCAAGTGGGCCGAGCACCTGATCGGGGTGACCATGCACGGGGACGGGATCTCCCGCGTGGTGGGGATCCGTCTCGACGACATCAAGGACGTCGACGAGAAGGAGCTCAAGAGCGTGGCCCTCTCCCCCTCGGCCCTCGCGGCCCAGGGTAGGCCCGTGGCGATGGTCGTTCCCGAGGCCTCCGCGCTCGCCGGGCCGGACGGGGCCTCCCCGGAGGTCCCCCGATGACGCTCTCCACCCAGGAGGCGAGCGAGCTCGCCCAGCAGCTCAACGGGCCGGTCTCCCGGGAGGCCGCCGAGGAGGTCCTCCACTACCTGCTCTGGCAGAAGTCCCAGGTCGACGAGGACCTCAAGGCGACGGACACCGTGGACCACTACCTGGAGCTCGTCCGGGACCTGAAGGAGGGGGTCCACGTCGTCATCGCCGACCCCTACCAGCGCGCCACGGCCCTCCTCTTCGAGCTCGTCCTCTCCGAGGAGTTCAACCCCTGGTCCATCGACCTCGTCCGCTTCACGGCGGCCTTCGTGGACCGGGTCCGCTCCACCGGCGCCCTCGACTTCGCCGTGGCGGGTCGGCTGATCCACATGGCCTGGCGGATCCTGCTCCTGCAGTCGCAGGAGGTCCTCGCGCACCGCGAGTCCGAGCTGGCCCCGCCGGAAGTGGGGGAGTCGGACGGTCCGGCCGAGCCCCTCGACGAGGGCTACTTGGGCGAGCTCACCGTCCCCGAGGCGGTCGACGCCACCGAGACCTTCCTGCGCGCGCCCGAGGTGCCGCTCGAGGGGATGGTCCGACACGTGGAGAACCGCCCCGTGGGGCTGATGGACCTCGCGCTGGCCTTCCAGCAGGCAGAGCAGCAGGCGCGGGCGAACCAGATCTTCCAGGCCGAGCGCGAGCGACTGCGGGCCTGGCAGCGGACCGTCCCCGAGGTCCTCGCGCACGGGGACGTCCCCGAGAGCGACCTCGCCTACGTCTGGACCCTCGCCCAGAAGCACGCCCGGGACGAGGCGTTCCCCTTCAGCGAGCTCTTCGAGCCGGGCATCGGCCGCGAGCGCGTGGTCTCGCTCTTCCTCGCCACGCTCTTCCTGGTGAAGGAGCGCTCGCTGCTCCTGCAGCAGGAGGCGCTCTACCAGGGGACGTTCTCGCTTGTCCGCCTCGTCGACGAGCGGCACCCGGTCATGGACGAGGAGGCGCCGGCGGTCCCCCCGCCCGCCCCCGCCCAGGGTTGAACCCATGGCCGAGCCGAGGAAGCCCGCGGAGGGCCCCCCCGAGGAGCGGCTGCTCCTCCAGGTGGAGGCGCTCCTCTTCGCCGCCGGCAAACCCGTCACCGTTCACGAGCTGGTCGAGCGGCTGGGTCTCAGCGACCACCGCCCGGTCCAGAAGGCCATCCAGCGGCTCTCCCACAATTACGGCTCCCGCCGCACGGCGCTCGAGCTGCGCCGGGCGGGCGAGGGCTACTCCATCCAGGTCCGTTCGGAGTACCTCCCCGTGGCCCACCAGGTGGCTCCCACCGAAATCCCGCTGCGCACGCTCCGCGTCCTCGGGCTGATCGCCTATCACCAGCCCATCCGCCAGAGCCTGCTGGTGAAGATGATCGGGGACCAGGCCTACGAGGAGGTCCAGGCCCTCCGGGAGACGGATTTCATCCGCGCTTCCCCCCGGGCCGGGACGCTGTTGCTCACCACGACCCCGCGCTTCGCCGAACACTTCGGCCTGGAGACGACGGAGAAGACCAAGATCAAGGAGCTCCTGGAGCGCCGGCTCGGGATCGCCCCCGGGGAGGTGCTCCCGGCCACCGAACCCACCCCCGAAGGTCCGGACGGGGAGAAGACCGGGGATCCGGGGAACGAAGAAGTGGCGACCGGGGCCCCCAAGGAGGACCCGGTCACCAAGGTCGCGGGTTGAGCTAAGCGCTGGGTGGGAGGTACTGCGGCGGCGGGGGCGCGGCGGCCATGGCGGCCTGCTCACGCTCCTGTCGGGCGCGGTTCATCCGCATCATCTGGATGAAGCCAAGGCCGAGGCTCATGAGGATGATCCCGACACCGACGACCACGTAGCCCGCTTCGAGGGACCCGTAGCTCGGGCTCGCGGTCGGGAACTGTCCGTAGAAGCCGGCGAAGAGGGCCACGCCGATCCCGAAGAGCGCCCCGCCTCCCATGGTCAGCCACATGCCGATGTCGTCGAAGCCGAGCCGGCGGGGGGGCCGGTACGTCTGGGGGGGATAGCCGGGGTACCCGGAACCCTGGTAAGGGTAACCCTGGCCGTAGTAGCCGCCGGAAGGCGGGGGCGCGGCGGGCTGCTGCGGGGGGTACGCCGGGGGATAGCTCGGTTGTGCGGGGGGAGGCGGTGCCTGCGGACTGGGTCCTGTCGCCACGAGGTTTTGATTCTTCGAGGGGGATTATATTCGTTGCGCCGAACCCGCGCGAAGGCGCGGCGCCGTCTCGGGTCCTTCCGGTGGGCCGAAGGAGGGTCCTCCCCGAGCGACGGGGCTCGGACGGAACCCCTCGGGTCTGCGGGTCGGTCACCCCGGGCGGGGGTCGGGGCGTAAGGTCAGTGCCCGGCGGACGACCCGGAGGGGAGGGGCCTCAGGCTCAAAAACGCCCGTTGGACCACCTCGTTGAGCGCCGGGTGGATGTGCATCGCCTCGAGCAGGGGACGAGCGCTCCGGCCCGGGACGTAGAGGAGGTTCACGATCTCCTGCAGAAGGACCGAGGCCTGGGGTCCGACGATATGGGCACCCAGGATCTCCATCGTCTGCACCCCCACCAACACCTTCACGAGACCCTCCTCGGCCCCGAGCGCTTCGCCTTTGGCGGTGTCCTTGTACTCGTAGCGGCCCACGAGGACGTTCTCCGCCCCATGCCGGGCGAGGGCTTCCGGGAGCGTGAGCCCCACCGACGCCACCTCCGGGTCGGTGAACACCGCATGGGGCACCGCATGGTAGTCCACCGGGCCCCTCCTACCGTGGACTAGGGCCCAGTAGAGGACCTCGGCGTCGTGGTTGGCCCGGTGCTTGAACTGGTGGTGGCCCCCCGTCGCGTCCCCGAGCGCCCAGATGCCCGGCTGGCTCGTCTCCAGGTACTCGTTGACCTGGATCCAGCCCGCGGGGTCGGTCCGGATCCCCGCGCGTTCCGGATGGAGGAGGGGGGAGAGCGACGAGCGCCCGGTGGCCACAAGGACCTCGTCCACCTCCACCACCTCCTCTCTCCCTCCCGCGCCCGCGGGAAGGGACAATCGCTTCGCTCGCCGTCCCTCCCCCGAGACGCCCGTGGGGGCGCGGCCGAGCAGGAGACGGACCCTCCGGCCGAGGCTTCGGGCCACCGTCTCCGAGATCTCCGGATCCTCGTTCGGAAGGAGCCTCGGGTTCCGGCCGACGACCGTCACCTGGCTGCCCATCGCCGAGAAGAAATGCGCGAACTCGGCCGCGATGTACCCCCCTCCGAGGATGGCGAGACGGGGGGGGAGCCGTCGCAGAGAGAAGACCGTGTCACTAGTGAGGTATCCTGCCTCCGCCAGCCCCGGGATCGCCGGGACGTGGGGCTCCGAGCCCAGGCCCAGGAGGATCCGCTCGGAATGGATCGACTCCCCGGACGGGGTACGCAGGGTGTAGGGGCCCGTGAACTCGACGGGTCCCGGCACGTAGTCGATGTCGGAGGCGTGCCGGAGGCTCTCCCCGATGGCACGTATCTCCGGGTCGATGTGCTGGTGCATCCGCTCCATCACCTTGGGGAAATCCACCTGCCAGGCCGTCACGCTCACCCCGAACTCCCCCGCTCGCTGCACGGTCCGGGCCACCTCCGCGGCGGCGATGAGCAGCTTGGAGGGGATGCAGCCACGGGTGAGGCAAATGCCTCCGGGAGCATCCTTGTCGATCACCGCCGCTCGAGAGCCGGGGTGGGCTCGGAGCCACCCGTCCAGGACCGAGACCGCAGAGCCGGACCCGATGGCGATCATGTCGTACTCCTTCATGTTTCGCTCCGAGGGGACGCCGCCCCGCAGCCGATGGACGAGCGCCGCAATGGCCCTTTCCCCTCTGGCTGGGGATAGCCGTGGCTCGGAGGCTGGCCCCTCTCCCCTCCGGGTCCTCGGGGCCTCTGGTCGCCCGGGAGGAGGGGATCCGCGTCTACGAGCGTTCCTTCTTTCACGGAGGCATCTGCCCGATATGGGGGACGACCTGCACGGTAGCGGACCGCGAGGGGGTTCGAGGTCGCCGGACCGGGAGGGACGACAATCCTCCGGCCCTTTCGTCGGAGAAGGCACGACTCGAACGTGCCGGGGCGCGGCAAGTCCGGGCGGCCGACGTCGAGCTCCGCGAACCGGTCCCCCGCGAGCGCCGCGCAGACTCCCCCCGCGGGGCCTACCGGGGTCGGCCCGGGGAATCCGGGGATCGAAGGGGAGCAAACGGACCCTCTTCGAGCCGTCCGAGGGAGGAGGGCGGGAGTCTGGGTCCTGGCAAGCTCGTCCAAGGCCTCCCGGAGGCTCCGGCCGGCGGGTTCAAAGGGCAGGAAGGGATGGGCCG
>JAKATE010000154.1 GCA_021828085.1 Thermoplasmata archaeon
CGGTGCTATTCCGGTGCGGGGGGCTGGACCTCTATCCTGGGACCCCCGCCAAATCCGGATGAACCCCTATTGGCTTCCCCTGCGGGGAGCCTTGTTCGCCGAGAGTCCCCGGGGGGAGCGGCTCGCCAGCTCGGGGTCACCAGCTTCCCACTGGCCCTCCGTCCAGTCGAGGTCCTCCATCGCGATCTCTCCGCACTCGCAGACATGAAGGGTGAAGACCCGCGTCGGCTCGTTCCATACGCTGGTCTCGTCCCCGTTCTTTAGGGGGTGATGCCAGACGTGATGCTCGCCGAACGTGAAGCAGCAGGCGTGCCGGTGCAGCGGTTGGTCGAACCAGTTGAACGGGTCGGTGGGGCACGGCGCGGTCGGTGGAATCCTCCTCCGAGCCATGCCTCCTGGTCGGGCCTACGCCCGAGCCTTTTCGTGGGCGACCATGTGAGGAGCGTGCGCCTCGTGCTCGATGCCGAAGACCCCCTTGGCCTTGGCGGCGCGGTCGATCGCCCGGGAACCGGCGGGAGTGAACGAGGAGTCCCCGCATCGTCCGCAGACGTAGACCTCGAACTCCCCGAGATCGACCCCGCGGAACGAGTAACGTTCCCTCCCGAGGTGGATCGGCCCTCCACACTCGGGGCAGAGCTTCCCCCGGACGATCTTCGGCGGCATCAGTCCTCGAAGGCCGTCTTGACCCTAATAAGGCAGCGGAGGAGCATGACCTTCAGGTGCCAGGAACGGTACACCACGTCGTAGTGGACCCCTCCCTCGGGAATCCACTGTCCCTCGCGCACCATGCGCTCGAGGTCGTACTGGGAGAGTCCCCGCGCGAGGAACATGTCCCTGGCGTGCCTCTTCGGCGAGACCGCGCACTTCTTCCGTGGGTCCATCGCCTGACCTCACCGCCGCGAGGGCAGGCGGGGGACATCCTTTGCGGTCCTCCGCGGGCCGGATCGGTCCGGTGCGGCTTCCTCGATCATCCCGGAGGCCGAACCTCGGTGGGCAGGGTTCGTCAGAGGAGGTGGGCCACTCCGCCCTCCTCCAGCGCCACACTCTCGGCCGTGATCGCAGGCGTGATCGAGGACGCTTCGCCTCGCTCGTCCCGCAGCATCCGCCACCCCACAGCGTTCAAGAGCGGCAAATGGACCCGACAGACGTTGGGCGATCTCCGCCGGGACCAGAGCCCGGAACCCCGCCCGCCACCCGGTGGGGCCCAGCACGAGGACCGACCTCATGGGACGAGCCACCGCTCCCTGGTGGCTCGTGCCAACGTAGGCTCCCTTCTCTTGAGGACAGAGCGGAACTCCTCGAGGATCTCCAAGACCTGGAGGCCCTTGGGGGTCGCTTCCAGGACCACTTCGATCCCGTAGCCGCGGGGGGTCTCGTGGAACCTTGCGCCCTTCTGCGCACGGATCCGGACGAGGTCGTACCCCGCGAGGGTGTGGACCGTCTTGCGGAAGCTCTCCGGGTGAATGCCCCGGCTCTTCCGCACCTCGAGCGGGAGGTGCGCCTTCCGGTCCCCCACGGCGGTCAGGATGGCTTCGGCGTGCGGGTTCTGGAAGACCCAGGTGACGGGATCCTCGGGGAGCTTCATGGTCGCCTTCTTCAACTCAATTGAATGTTCAACTGACATATATGCCTTGCCTCCCTTGCCGGTCCCACGAACGTCGGCTCACGCGGGAGGAGATCTCGCAGACCGCTCCACCGCCGCGGGGGTGGAAGCGGGCTCCGTCGACGCGGGTTCACCCGGGACGCACTGAAAGTACCGCGCGGGCGATCCGTCGTACCCGGCGGCATGGAGCATTTCGGCCCCCGCCCTCGGGTCGTAGAAGACGAGCAGCTCGAGGTCGAGCCCGCGCTCCTGGAGGAGCGCCTCGACCTCGGCCGTGATGAGGTCCACCCAGGAGTCGTCCGACGGGTCGTGGGGCGGGAGGGCGCGCGCCCGAGAACGACCCGGGAAGGGCCGGGGGGCGCGGGCGGGTCGGTTCGGCGGCAGGGGTGTGCTGGGGGCTTCGGTGGGGGTCGCCACGTTCTTCCTCGGCTCTCCGAGAAGAACGTGGTCGACGTGCGGGCCTGCGACGGTGCAGACAGAGGAAGGGAACGGGTTCCCCGGGGAGGAGCCCTCCCCGGGGCGTCGGCGGGGGATCGCGTTCACGCCCGGTTCGCCCGTCCCAAAGGGCGGGCGGGGTTTTCCGAGGAGGCGAGGTCCCGGTGGACGTTCACCAGGAGCTGCACCTTGGCCCGGAGGTCCGCCTCCAGGGCGGCGTTGAGACGCGCCGTTAGGGAGAGGAGGTCTTCTCCCGCCCGCGGACGGTCGCCGAGCTCGACGTGGACGGACCCCATCGACCTCGCCTCGGGGCCCCCGGCGCGGGCGCCCGAGAGGGTGATCCACCCGGAGGAGAAGGGACGGTCGCCGCCCAAGGAGGTGCGGCCGGCGGGACCCGCCGGGGAAGCGGAGGGGGTCTCGTCCTCGTCTTCCGAGGTGGGCGCGGCCGGACCGGAGGGACCTCGTGGGCCGGCGGGCAAGGCCTGCGAACCCCCGTTTCCCGACCCCGAGGGGGAGGATGGGGACCGGGCCGAACCGTTCCCCCCTTCCCCTCTCCGGTTCCAGGTCCCTGCGTCAGGGCTGTGCTCCGGGAGCCACGCCTTCCGGGGCCGAGAGTCTAGGTCGACGACGACCTTCACGTCGGGGCCCGCGGGGACCTCGGCGCCGCAGCCGTCGGCGCACTTGGCCGGCCAGCGCTGGCCGGTCAGGGTCCGCAGCTTCAAGCGACCTCCTGAGAGGCGGGAACGCCCTGGGGCCGTCGGGCCCCTTGGGAGCGGACGCGGTCGGCCTGCGGGGAGTGGTCCGGGAGCCACGCCTTGCGGGGGCGGGCGCCCAGCTCCAGGACGAGCTCGACGCTTGGTCCCGCGGGGATGACCTCCCCGCACCCGCAGGCGCACTTGGAGGGCCGCTTCTGGCCCTCCACGAGGAGGAGGCGGGGCTCTCCTCGGGCGTAGGCCTTGGGTGGGGCACTGGGGACGTTCGGCACAGGGCGGTCGGCGGGGGCGGGGGTTGCGGGGGTGTGGTTCTCGTTCATGGAGGGCACCTCGGAGGTGCCCGAAGGCACGGATGTATTAGTAACTTGTCTTTCTGCGTTACTTGCCTGTGCGAGACTCATCCCCGGGGGAATGCCCCTCCCAGGGGCGGGTCTGCAAGCCGAAGGTAGGGCAGGGAGCGGTGGAGAGGGGGGAGGGAAGTAGCGCCTTCACGGCCTCTTCCCCAGGAACTGGAAGTAGGCTGCGATCCACTCCCTTCCCGGGACCTCGGCGGGAACCCTGACCTCCGTGAGGAGCAGCGTGTAGGGCCTCCCTCGGCGACGGCACTTGGCTACCAGTTCCTCCCCGTCCTCGGAAAGGTCGACGGAGACGACCTCGACCTTCTCCCCGATCGCCCTCGCCGGGAACGGAAACTCGACGTGCTCCTCGATCATGGTGAGGAACCCGGTGGCCTGCTCGGCCGGTCCGTGGGCATCGACGACCGCTTCCTCGATGAGCTTCTCGAGGCGCTCGCGCTCGCCCCTCGGCCGAGCGCTCCTGTTCGCTCCCGTCCTTTCACCGTCCTCAGTGGTGTCCCTCCGGAAGCGCCCCGGGGGAGGGCTCTCCGGAGACGATCCGACGGACCAGGGTGACGCTCACCCGCCAGTGGTGGTGGCCGCCGTCGGCCCCTTGCCCTTCGGTCGTGACCTCGACGGTTCGTCGGTTGATCTGATGGACCTTCCCCCGGATGGTCTGCCCATAGCGGTCCTCGAACTCGACCCAGTCTCCCACACGGAGCTTGGCAAGGTGTTCCGCCTCGCGGGCGTGATGCTCCTCGGAGAGCACCTCCTGGAGGGTGCGGAACTCCTCCAGGGAGAGGCGTCGGACGGTCTCACGCCACTGGTCCCGGTTCATGCCGGCCTGCCCTCCTCGCTGCGCCTGTGCGACCTCGTTCCACGCGCAGAGCTGCGTTCGGCGAGGCTCTGGAGACGCTCGCGCAGGACCTCGGGCTCATCGACCTCGCCCGCGAGCCCGAGCTCGTAGATGGTTTTCGCCTTGCGGACGTCCCGGGAGCCGCTCCACCCCCAGCCCCCACCGTCGAACCATCGGTCCCCCCAGGTGATCCACGCCCACCCAGAGTGGGGATACAGGCGAGGGAGCCTCTCCAGGAGGGTATCCCTCTCAGCAAGTCTCCCGGTCGCGTCGAGGCCCCGGGCCTCCAAGATCGCCAAGTTCACCAGGGCGAGGGTCTCCGACTCGGGGAGGAGGAGCCGAAACTCGCGGGCGTACTGCATCGCCCGGGGCCACCAGGTAGGGTCCTTGGCCGCTGCGTTGCCAAGAGCCTCCTCCAGATCCTGGCACCAGTTGCAGAAGAACTGCTCGCCGGCATAGACCGTGTCCGGCCCCTTCGTTGTGCTCACGACCCCACGGATCCCCCAGGCGCGGATGACCTCCTTGAACCGGTCCCACAACGGCAGCCACGTCTCGCAGGCCCGCGTCCAGTCTTGCTCCTCGAAGGGG
>JAKATE010000155.1 GCA_021828085.1 Thermoplasmata archaeon
GCGCCGACGTGCTGTCGGGGGGGTGATCACGGGGGAGGGGGCAAGGGGGTCCCGGAGATAAAGTGTGTGTATACATTACACATATCCGGCGCGCCAGGCTTATCCCACGTCCCCCCCCTGCCCGGACCATGGCCACGGTGGTGGGGGCGATCATCGTCTATCACCACACCCCGGCCACGCCCACCGAGGCGAACCGGTTCTGCCAGAAGATCTACGGGCAGGCGACCAGCAGCGGGGGATACCGCTACCGACGGAGGGGGGTGCTGGACGAGATACCGCACTGGCGGGCGGCCAAGAACGCCCTAGTGGTGCAGGACCAGGACCGGGAACGGGTGGTCCGAGAGCTTCGGACCTGGACCCGGCAGGTGCGATGGTGGACGATAGAACTGACCCCGGCGGATGCTCGCCGCCTCAAGCTCCCGTAACCCTGAGGGGGTTTATTCCCAAAGCCCAGGGCCTCGGTTTCCGCTGGCATTCGGACAATCCCGACCGGATCCAGCGTTTCTTCCGCGAGCCACTAGGAACGCGGCGGACCCACCTGCACGTCCGGCCGGTCGGATCCTTCGACGAGCCGCTGAACCTGCTCTTCCGGGACTACCTCCGGCACGACAGCCTGGCCGCGCGGGAGTACGCCGAGACGAAACGGTCCCTGGCCGTGACCTTCCATCAGGACCGGGAGGGGTATGTCCGGGCGAATGAGCCGACGGTCTGGAGACTCCTCCGACAGGCGCATGACTGGGCGCAATCCTCCCGCTGGACCCCGGGCCCCACCGATGCCTGACCCAGGGTGGGTGCACCGGAGGAACCGGTAGCCGGAACAGTACCTCCTTCTGGCTCCACCGCCGGGCCGGGTCTGGCAGGCCCGCCTCCGGGAGGGCTCCACCTAGAGGCTCACCTTGGAGGAAGAGGCCCGTCGGACACCACGGTGAGCGTCACTTCCGCCCCAGTTCCGTCGTACGCCCTCCAATCCCGTGGTCCGAACGGCCGACCCAGGATGATGTGCCGGATCCCCCAGTTGCGGAAGAGCTGGAGGTCCGCTCCGGACGGGAAGAGCGCCCCTGACGGGTGCGAGTGCGCCGTCCCCACCGCGGTCATGTCCGAGGGGAGCATCCAGAGCGTGAGGTTGGCGTGGCGCCGCCCCGCTGAAGTTCCCGGAATTAGCATCAGATCAGTGATCACCCCGGGCTCCTCGGAACGCAGGAAGCCACCGAACTCGTTGGGGAGTGCGGAGGCCGCGCAAGCTCGAAGGCTATCGATTACGCCCACACGGATGCTCGTCAGGGGGGTGCGGGAATGGCTGCCGGCCGGCCCGGAAGCCCGGTTCTTACGACGAGGACGGAAGAGAGGCATGGGGGTTTTCCGGAGGGTCCCAGGGGACGATGGACTCGTACTGAAGGCGCTGGAAGAAGCGGGGGGAGAAGCGGACCAGTCGGGCCCTGCGCCCGGAGCGGTAGCAGCGCACTGTCTCACCCGCTCCCAGCGGAACCTCCTCCTGCCCGTCGATGACGAGGACCGTGGGGCGGTCGTCGCCGATGCAGCGGAGGGAGACCTCGCGGTAGGGGCTCACCACGAGCGTGCGGGGCGCGGAGGCGAAGGGGGCCAGGGCCGTCACCAGGATCGCGTCGAGCGCCGGGTCCACCGCCGGCCCGCCGCAGCTCATGGCGTAGGAGGTCGAGCCCGTCGGGCTCGCGACGATCATCCCGTCCGCGCGCAGCCGACCCACGGGTTTGCCGTCCACGGAAAGCTCGAAGTGGCGCATCCGGGCCACCTGAGCGGCGTGCACGACCACTTCGTTGAGGGCGTCGGGAAGGACCCGTTCTCCCACCTGCGTCCCGATCCGCATGCGCTCCTCGGTGTAGTAGTCCCCGCGAAGGACCCGCTCGAGCGCGGCGTCGAGGGAATCCCGCTCCGGGTCCACCTCGGCGAGGAAACCCACGGTCCCGGCCTTGATGCCGAGCACCGGACAGGGGGTGCGGCGCACGGTCCGAAGGATGCTCCCGTCCCCCCCCAGGCTGATGACCAGGTCGGCTTCGAGCCCCTGCAGAGGGATGCCGCTCACCCCGAGCCGTTGACCGAGCTCTCGACTGTAGACGAGCTCCGCCCGGCCCTTCAGTTTCTCTGCGACGTTCCGCGCCAGGTCGAGCGCGCGGGTGCTCAGGGGGTTGGCGTGCAGTCCGAGGCGCGTCACCGACCCCCCGCGTTGAGCTCGTCAGCGAAGCCGTGGTCCCCCCACGCCAGGACCGGGACGCGTTCCCGGATGTCCAGCGGGGCATCCAACGGACCTTCTCCCCACTTCTCGACACCGCCCCCGGCCTCCCCGACGAGGAGGCAACCGGCCGCGATGTCCGTGACGCGGAGATTGAGCGAGGCCGGAACGTTGTCGGAGAGGTAGGCATCCGCGGCGCCCTCAGCCACGAGGGCCATCTCCAGGGAGGCGCAGCCCAAGGCCCGCACCCTTCGGAACCGGCTCGTCTGCTCGCGGAGCCGACCGGCCGAGTGCGCCCCCAGGTTCATCAGGACCAGTTCGTGCCCGCTCCGACGCGGCCGGGTCCGGAGCCGCACCCCCTCCAAGAACGCTCCGCCCCCCCGAGTGGCCCAGTAGGTGCGTCCCGTGTAGAGGTCCTGCACCACGCCGGCCCGGATACCGGAGAGCCGCTCCCGCCCCAGCGCCAGGGAGACCGAGACGCACGGGATCCCGTGGAGCGCGTTGTGGCTCCCGTCCACCGGGTCCACCACCAGCACATCCTTCCCTCCCCGGTCGATGTACCCGATCTCCTCGGAGAGCACGTTCCACGGCCGGCGCTCCTGTTCCAGGGTCGCGAGGACCTGCGCCTCGGCCACCCGGTCCACCACGGCAGTGGGAAAGCCGCTCGCTCCCATGGCCACGTTCCGGGACGGCTCCGGAGAGCCCATGGCGGCCCGGAAGGCGCTGTGGACGGCGTTGGCGATCCGGAAGAGGGTCTCCAGCTCGCTGGCGGCCGGAGCGGACGGCTCTGGCATCGGGGAGGGAGCGAGCCGCCACGCCATAAGGGTAACCGAGGCTCTGCGCGAGAGGGCCGAGGGAACGGCCCGGTCTCGGAACCCCTCGCCCGTTCCGGTGGGCGGGCTTAAGAGAGGCGACGCGTGGGGACCGCGTGCGAATCCGCTTTCTCGGGGGAGCCGACGAGGTCGGCTCCTTGGGCCTGGTCGTGGGCGAGGGGGACCGGAAGGTCCTCTTCGACTACGGGATGACCCCCGCCCATCCTCCCGAGTACCCCCTCCCTATCCCCGCGAGCGTCCAGTACTGCTTCCTCTCGCACTGCCACCTGGACCACTCGGGGATGACCCCCGTGATCGCCCAGCGCGAGGCCGGGCGGCTCGTCACCACCGAGATGACCCTCGAAGTGATGGAGCTCCTCCTCGCCGACGCGCTCAAGGTCGCACGGGCCGAGCACTATCCGACGCGGTTCACCCCTCACGACATCGAGCGGCTGGTCTCCAACGGGATCGCCGTGCCCCGCAAGGAGACCTTCCGGAAGGACTGGTTCGAGGTGGACCTGGTCCCGGCCGGGCACGTGCCGGGGGCGACCATGTTCCGGCTCCGGGGAGCGAAGGACCTGCTCTTCACGGGGGATGTGAACACCCAGCCCACCCACCTGGTCGACGGGGCGGAGAGCCTCAAGGCGGACGTCCTGGTGGTCGAGAGCACCTACGCCGGGCGGGAGCACCCCGATCGGCATGAGGAGGAGCGCCGGTTCGTCCGCGAGGTCGAGGCGGTGGTCTCCAAGGGGGGGCAGGTCATCGTCCCCGCCTTCGCCGTCGGCCGGACCCAGGAGGTGCTCATGACCCTCGCCCACACCGACCTCGAGATCTGGGTCGACGGGATGGGACGCAAGGTCAACGACCTCTATCGCGAGGGGCCCAAGGGCTACCTCCGGAACCTCCCGGCCCTTACGCGGGCGCTCGACCGGGTCCACGTGGTCGAGGACCAGCGCGACCGGGCCCAGGCCCAGGCGCACGGGGACGTCATCGTGACGACCGGGGGGATGCTGGACGGGGGCCCGGTCCTCGGCTACGTGGGCGCGCGGCAGAAGGAGCCCACGAGCGCCATCTTCCTGGTCGGCTACCAGGTGGAGGATTCCAACGGCCGCCAGCTCGTCGAGAAGGGAACGCTCACGGTGGCCGGGGTGAACATCCACCCCCGCCTGCAGCTCAAGACCTTCGACTTCTCCTCCCATGCGGGCCATTCCGATCTCGTCGACCTGGTGCACCGGGTGGACCCCTCCACCGTCGTGCTGATGCACGGGGACCAGCGCGAGAAGCTCGCCGAGGCGCTCGGCCCCGAGTACCAGGTGATCCTCCCGAAGAAGGGAGAAGAGCTCACGATCTGACCTCGGGGGGGCAGTCGCCCTTCCGGGGTCGGCAAGGCGTGGTTTCCAACCCTGTTCGCCTACAGCTATTTGGGAAGCGGCGCGCT
>JAKATE010000156.1 GCA_021828085.1 Thermoplasmata archaeon
GTTGGGAGGGCGACCGTCCCGGCAGGGGGACGGGCTATCGGAGTTCCATCCCTGTCGCCGAAGAGAACACGACGCTCTTGGACCCGCACACGGGGCAGCTTGGACCTCCCCGTTTGAGCGAGTAACCGGTACCGCACAGCCCGCAGGTCACCCTCCCCGCGAGACTGCTCGCCGAGGAGCCACGTGCCTCGGGGCTCGGGAGGGCGGGAGACCTGGAGGTGCCCGCGGCGGTGGTCCTTGCTGGGTGGGATGTGCTATTGACGACGGGTTCCCTGCGCCATCCGTCGACATCGGGTCGCGGCGGCGTCTGCGAGGTCGCACCGAGCGTCGAGCGAGGCGACGACGCGACCGACCGACGGACCGGGGCATCTCCGCCCGTGGGGCCCACGAAGGCCCCGGTGATCGCCAGGAACCCGAAGAACCCGCTGCTCGCCCCCAGCGCCGTCACCAGCGTCGGGGTGTCGAGCACGGTCCCGCTGGGAAGGTCCCACTCGGTCACGTTGTACTTGAGCAGCGTCGGGCCATCGAGGGTGGAGAGAAAGACCAGGGTCCAGCCCTTGAGCACGCCGTGGACCGGGGCGAACCAGGAGAGCGAGGTCGCGGAACCGGAGATCCCGCCCAACAAGCTGTAGGCCCCCTGACAGGCCAGGGCCCCGGGTTCGAAGGTGAGCCCCGGGCAGCTGGTGGTGTTGTTCGGGGAGAGCAGAAAGAGCCGCGCGTCCCCGATGGAGGTGACCGAGACCGAGAGGCTTCCGCCCACCGCATAGGCCTGGGAGCCCAGCGTGGGAAGCTGGGAGACCACCCTTCCCTCGACCGGAGCGTGCGAGAGGAGGGTGAGGACGGCCGGCAGGGGGAAAGGACGAGGGTCGGAGCCGTTGGCATAGAGCGAGGTGAACGCGGACTCGGTCACGGTCCCATTGCCCCCGCTAAGGTCGAGATAGACGACCGCGAAGGGCGAATCAGAGCGCGGGGGCAGGGACCAGGTGCCGGAAGCCTGCTGGGCCTCTGAGTAGATCCACTCGGTGGGCAGGACGGTCCCTTGCGCGAGCGTCGCGTTGTAGGCGGACCACTGTGTCGCGTTCAGGACGTACGCGGCGAGGTCCGAGGCCGAGGGGTTCGCCGCCTGGAGCGAATAGTTCACGAACAGGTATTCTCCCCGAGGGAGGCCCAGCACGCCGACGGTCGCGTTCGAGGGGACCGCGGAGCTGGCGGGGAGGGTCTCCGTCTGCCCGGGCCCGAGCCGGGAGCCGCTGAGGGGGGTCGCGACATGGGGGAACTCGAGCGCGGTCAGCGTGATCGCCGCCACCCCGACCACCAGCAGGACCACCCCTGCCGCGAGCTGCGAGCGCTGCATCGAGGACGCCCCTCCCGGTTGCCGGACGTTCTCCGCGCCTTATTTATTCGACGACCCGAGTGGGCAGGAGGGTTCTCACCTTGGATTTCTTGACGGCGCTCTTCCTGCTCCTGGGCTGCTCCGTCCTGGCGGGAGAGGTGGCGGCCCGGCTTGGGCACGTGGCCCTCGTGGGCCAGGTCGCCGTGGGCATCGTGCTCGGCCCGACGCTGCTCGGTCCCCACCTCGGGCTCTCGATGTCGTCGAACAGCCCGGTCGGGCCCGGCCTCAACGCCGTGGAGACGATCGCGGTGTTCTTCATCCTCTTCATGGCGGGGCTCGAGGTGGTCCCCGAGGACCTCTGGAACACGGGCGCGCTCTCCGCCGTCCTCGGGGTGTCGATCTTCCTCTTCCCTTTCCTGGTCGGCGCTTGGTTCGTCCCCCAGGTCTTCCCCGGTCTCGGCGAGACCCAGGACCTGTTCATCTCGCTCACCCTCTCGATCACGGCCCTGCCGGTCATGGCCGTGATCCTGATCGAGCTGAAGCTCCTGAAGACCCGGCTCGGCTCGATGGTCCTGGGGGCGGCGGTGGTCAACGAGCTCGCCGCGATGACCACGTTCGCGGTCCTGCTGCAGTCCTCGAAGGGCTCCTCGGACCCTTGGGGCCTGGTCATCGCCCTTCTCCAGGTCGGGGTGTTCCTCTTCACGATCCTCACGATCCACCAGGTCCTCAAGCTCTTGCGCCAGGGTCCGGCGTGGGCCCGCCTCCAGCAGAGGCTCTCACGTCCGCTCCGGAAGCGGCAGGTGTGGTTCGCCCTGCTCCTCATCATGGCGCTCTCCTCCTCCCTCCTCTCCCAGGCCCTGGGGCTCACCTTCCTGGTGGGGGCCTTCTACGCGGGGCTTCTGGTGACCCGTGAGAGCGCGGGCCCGGTCGCCCGTCGGGAGATCGGACGGGTCTTCGGCACGATGACCTGGGGATTTTTCATTCCGCTCTTCTTCGTGCTGGTGGGTCTCAACATGGACCTGACCCCCCTGCTCCACCTTCAGGTCGAGCTGGTCTTCGGGGCCCTGCTGCTCTTCGCCTGCTTGAGCAAGTTCGCGGCCGGTGCCGTGGTGCCCCTCATGTTCCGTTGGACGCCGCGCCAGGCGGCCGCCGTGGCCTCGCTCGTCAACGGCCGGGGGGCGGTGGAGCTGGCGATCGCCACGATCCTCCTCGCGTCGGGCGTCTTCACCGTGGAGATCTTCACGCTCGTGGCCGCCGTGGGGGTCGTGACCACCATCATCGCCCCCATCGGGGCGGCGCTCGCGAGGCCCGAGAGTCGACCGGACGAGGTCCCGAAGAACCCCCGTGGGCCTCCGTCCCCCGCGCCGGCGCGGTAGCCGCCTTGGGCTCCGGCTCCTCTCCGAGGGTCGGGGCCCATCTCAGGTGTATCGCGGATGGATGAGCTGCTCGATCAGGTGCACCGCCAGCCGGCTCAGCTCGTGGACCGCCGGGGTGAGAGCCTCGGCCGCCGCTTCCTTGGCCTCGGCGGCGCGGCCCGTCCACTCCTCTCCCTTGGCGGCAGCAGCTACGCAGGAGGCGACCTGGGGCTCGGCCTTCCTCCAGGCGATGCTCTGCGCGAGCATCTCCGCGGCGCTGACCCCCAGGTTCCAACCGGCGCGCTTGGTGAGCTCCGCCGCGCCCGCGCGGGCTCCCGCCGTCGCTCCGGCCTCCAGGGAGCGGACCTCCTCTCCCCGGACGACCTCCTCGATCAGGTCCACGGCGGCGTTCCAGGCCTCCGCGATCTTGGGGGCGCTCTCCTCGTGGGCGCCGGAAATGGAGGTGCGTAGCTGCTCCTGAGCTCGTTCGGCGTCGGTCTGGGCCGCAGCGAGGACCTTGACCAACGCCTCGTTGGCCCGGTCCGCGGCGGTCGCGTTGATCACGGCCGGCAGTCTACGGAGCGAGCGGGCTTCCCCGATCATCCCCGCGCTGTCCAGCCACACGGGCACGTACTCCCTCACGAGCCAGTCCAGCAATCGGCGGGCACGCTCGGGGTCCATGCCATCGCCCGCGGTCCCCACGAGCCTGGACAGCAGGGCCACCGCCGCCTCGCGGGAAGGGTCCGCCTCGGACAAGGTCCATCGTTGGACCACCGTCGCAAGGACGGGGGAGACGAAGCGCGGGTCGACCTTCGGCAGGGGGGTGACCGGGTTCCGTTGGGCGCTCTTCAGGTCCTTGGGCACGGTCCGGCGGTCCTCCCGTGGACGCGCGGGAGAGGTCCCAGGGCAATTAGATGTCGCTCAAGCCGGGGGAACGTGGACCTCGGAGGACCTCCTCCCCCCCCGGCCCCCCACCATCTCCGAGGTCGGGCGCGAACCGTGGGAGATGCCGGTGTCGTGAGATCGCCCTCCGCTTTCCCGTGGGAGCGAGTGCGTCTATCGCGCGGAGGACGAGAGAGCTCTCGAGGCTCCCATCGTCTCTTGCCCGCAGCGAGCCGCGCTCCCTCGACCGCGAGCGCTGTCCGAAGCTCCTCGGCGCGCAGCCGGCGTCGCCGTCTGGCGGTGCTTGCCCGACCTATCCGGCCGGTATCGCCCAGGACCCGCCCGCACGGTTCGTGGCGTACCCGTCGGGCGCCGTCCCTCGGTCGACGCGGCTGAAGTGGAGGTCACCGGCGTCGAGCGGACTCGCGAAGCCGTGAAGCTCGCAGAAGGAGATCCTGAGGGTGGGGTTCAGAAAGGCGCGCGTCCCGCACCATCGACAGATCATGGGTCGGCTGGGGTGGGCGAGGTGCGTGGACGGTCCGGAGGAGAGGGTAAGGTTGCGCTCGGGGGCCGTCGAACTTCCCATGGTCGGGAGTCGCCCGCCGATGTTGCGGGATCTCTCGATCGCTTGCGGAGAGATCGTGAACGAGGCGACTCTCGGCGTGGGGCTTGGGCGCCTCTGAGCTCGGCCATGAGGGCCTGCGGGGGGTGGACCGCGCGTCCGACGCATGTCTGACAAACGGATGCCGTTCGTCGTATTTGAAGAAGCGCGTCCGCCAAAGAACGGTGGGGCCGGCACGCGGCGGGCCGGACCTGGGAGGGAGTGGACCGCCTCGGCCGGCGCTTCGCGCCAGCCAACCG
>JAKATE010000014.1 GCA_021828085.1 Thermoplasmata archaeon
AGGTCAGCGGGGCGTTCAACAAGATGGACCGCCAGGAGGTGAACTACTCCGAGAAGCGCTTCAACGAGGTCAAGGAGGAACTCACCAAGCTGTTCAAGGGGATCGGCTACAAGATCCCCGAGCAGGTCACGTTCATCCCCATCTCGGCGTACAAGGACGACAACATCAAGACCAACTCCCCGAACATGCCCTGGTACAAGGGGCCCAACCTGATGGCGGCCCTGAACGCCCTGCAGGTCCCGGAGAAGCCGGTGGACAAGCCGTTGAGGCTGCCCGTGCAGGATGTCTACACCATCACCGGTATCGGCACGGTCCCGGTGGGGCGCGTGGAGACCGGCAAGCTCAAGCCGGGGGACAAGATCGTCTTCATGCCCTCGGGGAAGGGGGGCGAGGTGAAGAGCGTGGAGATGCACCACGAGCAGCTCACCGAGGCGCTTCCCGGGGACAACGTCGGGTTCAACGTCCGGGGCATCGACAAGAACGACATCAAGCGTGGCGACGTGGCGGGGCCCACCTCGAGCCCTCCGAGCGTCGCCGAGTCGTTCATCGCGCAGATCCAGATCCTGAACCATCCCTCGGTGCTCACCCAGGGATACACCCCCGTCTTCCACTGCCACACCGCCCAGGTCGCCTGCGAGTTCACCGAGCTCCAGAAGCGGTTGGACCCGAAGACCGGCCAGGCCGCCGAGGAGAACCCCCAGACCCTCAAGACCGGGGACGCTGCGATCGTCAAGATCACCCCCAAGAAGCCCCTGGTCGTCGAGAAGTACAAGGAATTCCCGCAGCTCGGGCGCTTCGCCATCCGCGACATGGGGCAGACCATCGCCGCCGGTGTGGTCATCGACATCAAGAAGCGGAGCGCGTAGATCGCGTCCTTCCGCCCGGAGTGACCATGCCCCAGAAGGCCCGGATCTCCCTGAGCGGCACGGACCCGAAGAAGGTCGACTCGGTCTGCTCCCAGATCCGGGAGATCTCGAGCCGCACCGGGATCGGCATGACCGGCCCGGTCCCCCTTCCGACGAAGCGGCTCAAGGTCCCGGTCCGCAAGGGCCCGGACGGCGGCGGGTCGAGCACCATCGACCACTGGGAGATGCGCATCCACAAGCGCCTGATCGACATCGACGCCGACGAGCGCGCGCTGCGCCAGGTGATGCGCATCCAGGTCCCCGACGGCGTGAACATCGAGATCGTCCTCAAGGCGTGAGGCCGCGCCCGACCCCCCGCCCCCGCAGGGGCCTCCCCCGGTCAGCCGCTCGCCCCACGTTGGAAGGGGCGAGGCAAACCGAATAAGCGCCCTCGGGGCTGGGCGGTCGCGTGCTGACCCGAGCGGGATGGCCGTGGGTGCTCCCCTTCCTGACCGCCGGCGCCCTCCTGGGAGCCTGGGGGGCGTACCGGGGGGGCCCGGTCTACGCGATCGCCGCCCTCCCCCTCCTCGCCCTGGGGGTCTTCCTCGCCGCCTTCTTCCGGGACCCCGAGCGCACCGGAGGGACCGGGGTCCTCGCCGCGGCCGACGGTCGTGTGATCGTGGTGAGGGAGGAGGGGGCCCGGGTGCGCATCGGGACGTTCATGAACGTGACCAACGTGCACGTGAACCGGGCGCCCTACCCGGGCCTGCTCGTCCGGGTCGATGACCGGGGCGGACCGCGCAAGCCGGCCTTCAGCCCGGAGGCGAGCGGCAACGCGCAGAAGCGCTATCTCTTCGGCACCCCGCTCGGGCTGGTGGAGGTGGTCCAGATCACCGGCATCCTCGCTCGCCGCTGCCGGGCCTTCAAGGGGGCCGGCTCGAGCGTGCGCCGCGCCGAGCGCTTCGGCATGATCGTCTTCGGTTCCCGGGTGGACGTGGTGCTGCCCTCGCGGGCGGTACGGGTCCGCGTCCGACCGGGCGACCGGGTCCGCGCAGGGGAGACCCCTCTCGCCGAGGTCCTTCTGTGAGGCCGGGGACCCCCTGGCGGGTGGCCGCCAACCTCGCCACCCTGGGGAATGCGCTCTGCGGGGCCGGGGCCATCGCCTACGTGCTCCTCGGCAACAAGCTCTTCGCCCTCTTCCTCCTCCTCGCCGGGATGGCCTTCGACGGGCTCGACGGGCTGTTCTCCCGCCGCTCCTCCCGGTCCGGGGGTGCCCTCGGGAGGATCGCCGACTCGGTGGCCGACGGCCTCACCTTCTGCATCGCCCCGGCGGTGGCGCTCTACTTCGACAACTACCCCCGCTCGCTCTGGTCCCCCTGGCAGCCCGTCGCCCTCCTCGTGGCGGTCCTCCTCGCCGCCGTCGGGCTCACCCGCCTCGTCCGCTACACCTCCTCCGCCTGGCAGGAGGACCACTTCGTCGGTGCCTCCACCCCCCAGAACGCGCTCGTCCTCATGGTCCTGGTCCCGCTCTTCCAGTACCCGGCGTTCGTCGCCTCCTCCCCTCCTGCGCTCCTGCTCGGGGTCCTCGCCGCCGTCCCGCTCATGCTCCTGCCGGTGCCGTACCCCAAGATGCGTCGCGGGGCGCCGCTACGCCGGCTGACCGCGGCCCTCAGCGCCTGTGTGGCCTTCTCCCTCGTGGTACTGAACTTCCGCCCCTCGCCCGCGAGCCTCCCCTGGCATCTCGCCGAGGGGGCGGCCGGGGCGAGCGGGGTCCTCCTCCTCGCCGTCTACATCGCCGGACCGTTCGCCGTGAACTCCCGGCCGCGGGGTCCCGGGCGGCCGGGGGAGCGCTCCCATGCCTGAGCGGACCGGTCCGCAGCCGGCCCGTTCCCCCACGGACCGGGAGCAGGCGATCTTCGAGGCGGGGATCAAGCTGGGGGGCGTCTTCCACCAGTTCATCGGGACCCCCGTGGCGGCCCGGACCGCCCGGGGGCTCGCGCGCACCATCGAGCGGGCGGTCGCGCTCCAGCCGTTCGTCCGGAAGGTCCGGGTCGAGGTCCGGCCGGAGCTCGGGCCCCCCACCGGGACGGGCCGGTACGGCTATGGCTACCTCGCCGCCGAGATGCTCCGCGTGGAGGTCGAGGTGAGCGTGGGCGGGAGCCGGGTCACCGCGCGCCTGCGCTTCCGCGAGGAGCTGCGCTACCCGCTCATGGAGATCGTGACCGGCCACCGCCGGCGCTCCCCCGCGGCCCGCCGTCGTCAGGGACGGGGAGGAGCCGGCCTCGCGGGCCCCCGGGCTCCCTCCCGGCGTGACCGCCTCCGCGAAGGCGAAAGTTAAGTCCCCGTTCCCCTCCCGCCGGGCGTGCCGGAGGCCGCCGACCTCATCCACACCGCCCGACGTCTCGTCCTGGACGTCGAGCACGCGGAGGCGCTGGCGCAGCGCATCACCTCGGCCGCGGTGAGCTTGTACGACCCCCACGACCTCCAGCGACGCAAGCTGGCGTTGCGCGTGGAGGGGGTGGGGGAGTCCTTCCTCGGGCTCCTCGAGGACCCGCTGCTCGCCTTGGACGAGCGTCTCCAGGGGGCGGAGCTCTGGACCGGGCCGATCGAAGCCGTGCGCGCCTCCGGTCAGCAGCTGCTGGACCTGGGGGACCGGATGGTCCGTCAGTCCGACGAGCTCACCGAGGTGGCGGAGGAGGCCCGACGCCTCCGGCCCTCGCTCCGCGAGCCCGCCCGTCTGGTGGGGGAGCTCTCCAGCGAGCTCCGGGGCCACGGTGTGACCCTCTCCGGGATCGGCGAGCGGCTACGCACCCTGCCGGAGACGGAGCTCGGGCGGTTCCGCCACGCGCTCGCCCGCTCCACGGCGTCCTCCTCGAATCCCACGGGGGAGCCCGGGGCCGCCGGTCAGCGCTCTTCCGGGGGCAGGTAGGTCAGGTCCGTCGGCCCGGTGTACTTCGCGGTCGGTCGGATGAGCCGGTTGTCGGAGTACTCCTCGAGGACGTGCGCGGTCCAGCCGGCCACCCGGCTCGCGGCGAAGAGCGGCGTGAACAGATCCTTGGGGACCCCCAGGGCACGGTAGCAGGTGCCGCTGTAGAGGTCCACGTTGGGGTAGAGGCCCTTCTCCCGGTGGACCACCTCCTCCACCTTGCCGAGGATCTCGACGGGAGTGAGGTCTCCGCGCTCCTTGCACAGGGCGCGGGCGTACTCGCGCAGGATGGTGGCCCGGGGGTCCTCCACCTTGTAGACGCGGTGGCCGAAACCCATGATCTTCTCGTGCCGATGGAGCTTGCCGACGACCACGCTCTCCGCCCGGTCGGGGCTCCCCACCTCCTCGAGGAGGTCCATGACGCGCTCATTGGCCCCTCCGTGGAGCGGCCCCTTGAGCGTGCCCACGGCGCTCGTGACCGCGGAGTAGAGGTCCGACAGCGTGCTGGCCGTCACGCGCGCCGCGAAGGTGGAGGCGTTGAGCTCATGGTCGGCGTGCAGGATGAGCGCCACGTCCAGCACGTGCGCGTCGGTGAGCGGGGGAAGGCGCCCGGTGAGCATGTAGAGCAGGTTGGAGGCGTGGTTGAGGTCCTCCCGGGGGGTCACCGGCGGCTCGCCCTGGCGGATCCGGTGGTAGGCTGTGATCAGGGTGGGGAGCACGGCGGTCAGCCGCAAGGCTCCGCCGATGGTGTTGCGCGGCTGCTTGAGCTCCTCCGGCTCGAAGGAGCTCAGCGCGCTCACCCCGGTGCGCAGCGCCTCCATGGGGCTCGCGCCCGGCGAGAGGGATTCGAGCACCCGGAGGACCTGCGGGGGGAGCGTCCTCAGCGAGGCGAGGCGGCGGGAGAGCTCCTGGAGCTCGCTCGGCCGGGGGAGCCGGCCGTACCAGAGCAGATAGGCGGTCTCCTCGAAGCTCGATCGGCGGGCCAGGTCCCGGATGTCATAGCCGCGGTAGATGAGCCGGCCCTGCCGTCCGTCGATGAACGCGATCGACGAGGAGGTGACCACGACGTCCTCGAGGCCCCGGGGAATGGCTGCCTCTTGCATGGGTGGGGCGAGCGACCGAAGGATTAGGAGCCTTTCTGCTCCGGCCGGGCGTGGTGGCTTCGCCAGGCGTTGCGGGCGGCGTGCCAGACCGGCACCGAGGCGGCCATCACGAGGAGCGAGAGGGTGAAGGTGACCCCGAAGCCGAAGTGGGCAGAGAGGACACCGGAGAGGGCAGCCCCGAGGACGGCGGCCATCCCTCCCAGGGCGCTGCTGAACCCCAGGAGACCGCCCGCCCCCTGCCGGCGGACGGAGCGGAAGAGCAGCAGGCTCGACGACGTCCCGTAGAGGGCCACGGCCCCTCCCAGGAGGCCGAAGATGAGCAGGTTGGCGCTGAGCGCCCCGCCGGCGAGCAGGAGCCCCGCCGGCACGAAGGCGAGCCCCGCCGTGGCGGCGTAGCCGACCGCCCGCACGCCCGTGGCGGCGACGACTGCCCGCTCCCCCCCGTCCCGCTCGCAGGCGGTCCCGCTGAACGGATAGACCACGGCCTGGGCGCCGCTGTTGGAGAGGTTGACCAGGAAGATCCCGGCGCTGGTGAGGCCGGCCACCCGCAGGTAGGGGATGTACGAGGTGTTGAACAGGTTCGAGGCGACGTTGAACAGGAAGACCGCGGCGAGCACGAGGGGGATCTCGTGGGTCGCCTCCTCGCGGAGCCAGTGCCGCAGCCGCGGGAGGAAGGGGCGCTTCAGCCGGCGCGGGAAGAAGGGGATGAAGCTGGAGAGCCGGGCCGCGAAGCTCTCCGGGTGGCGCAGGATCTCCCGGCGCGCGAAACGGCGAGGGGGGTCCCGGATGAACAGGGCCGTACCCAGGGCCCCCGCCGCGGAGAGGGAGGCGGCGAGGTAGAGGAAGTCGAACAGCCCGCGGGTCCCGGGGAGGACGAGCAGCCAGAAGAACCCGAGGACCAGCCCCGCCACGCCGCCGAGGGTGCTGAGCTCCTGGAAGGAGGCGAAGGCCACGGGGCGGTCCTCGGGGGTGAAGCGCTCGAGGATGAGCAGGTTCGAGGCCGCGGCGCTCGAGGGAGCGACCAGGCCGTAGGCGGTGTAGACCACCAGGAGCTCGGCGAGCCCCGCCCCCTGGGCGAGGACGAAGAAGAGGAGGGCGAAGCCTGCGAAGTTGATCAGCAGGAGGGGGGCGCGCATCTGCAGCCGGTCGCAGATGACGCCCCAGAGCAGGGCCGCGGGGATGAGCGCCGAATTGTACAGCGTCGAGGCCAGCGCCACCTCGGTCACGCCGGCATGGAGCGCGACCAGGATGAGCAGGGGAAGGACCACGCCGAAGGCGGTGGTGGCGGCCTGGACGGGGAGGAAGACGAGCAGCCACGGCGCGGCCATGAGGCGCTTGGGGAAGCGCGGGCCGGGCGGACCGTTCACCACGGCGAGTCCGGACCCCCGACGGGCTACATAACGGGAGGGCTGCTTCGGAACCCCCGGCCCGAGGCTCACCGGTCCGCCGCTCTCTCGGAGGGGTGGCCCTTCGGAAAGAACGTTTTATAAAGAGGAGACCTTTAGCGCGCCCTCAGGTGCATCACCGGTGGCGATTGGGTTTGTCCTGATCAGCACCGCGCCAGCGAAGGAGCACGAGGTGTATTCCGAGCTCCTCCGGGTGAAGGAGATCGTGGAGCTCCATCCGCTCTTCGGTGAGTACGACCTCATCGCCAAGGTGGAGGCCCCGGACTTCAACGCCCTGGGTCAGGTCGTCGTCGACCGGATCCGCTCCGTCGCTGGGGTGCTCGACACCAAGACCCTGACTGGGATCAAGTTCTGAAAAGGAGAGGAGAGAAAAATGTCGTTGGTCATCTCGGCGGTCGCCTTTGTGACGATCTTGCTGCTGCTCTTCGGCCTCTTTTTGCTCCTGGCCGGGGTCTTCACCGCCTACTTCGGTTCGGGGAAGAGCCGCGGGATCGGCGTCGTGCTCCTCGTGGTGGGCCTCGTCGTCGGGATCCTGGCCGGTTACTGGTACCACCTCTCGGCGGGCGGGTTCTTCTCGTTCCTCTTCCTGGTCTTCCTCGTCCTCGTGGCGGCGGTCATCGGAGCGCTGGCGGCGGTCGGCGTCTTCCTGGTCGCCATCATGAAGTCGTAGGGCCGGAAACCCCCCGACCCTCCCCCGGCGATGACCGCCGGACCCGGGTCCTCCGGCTCGACCCCCCGGCTCGTCACGCTCACTACGGACATCGGCTGGGCCTACGCCGCCCAGATGAAGGGCGTGCTCCACACCCTCTGCCCCGGGATCCGGGTGGTCGACCTCACCCATGAGATCCCCCCCCAGGCCGTCGAGGAGGCTGCCTTCCTCCTCGAGCACATGGCTTCCCGCTACCCCGCGGGTGTCGTGCACGTGGCCGTGGTCGACCCGGGGGTGGGGAGCGAGCGCCAGCCGCTCCTCATCGAGACCCCCGGCGGAGGGGCCCTCCTCGGACCGGACAACGGGGTCCTCTGGCCGCTCAGCGACCGGCTGGGGCGGGTCGGCGTGTACCGTCTGGACCGTTCGAAGGTCTCCCCGGAAGGACCGGCCTCGGCCACGTTCGACGGGCGCGACCTGTTCGCGCCCGCGGCCGCGCACGTCGCCCGCGGGGTCGAGCCGCGTCGGCTCGGTTCCCCGACCGAGGCCCGCACGCTCTCGCTCGTCGACGAGACGCTGCTCCCCGACGGGGGGGCGGAAGGGAGGGTGCTGCACGTGGATGTCTTCGGCAACGTGATCACCTCGCTGGGCCCCCGGGGTCTCCCGAAGGGGCTGAAGGCCCGGCTCGAACGGCCCGGAACCCCGCAGTCGCCGGCCCTCCCGCTCCGCGTCGTGCGGACGTACGCCGAGCTCTCCCTCGGGGAGTTCGGACTGCTCCTCTCGAGCTTCGACCGCCTCGAGCTCTCGCTACGGAACGGCCACGCGGCCCGGGCCCTCGGGCTCAAGGCCGGGGACCGGGTCCGGGTGGTCCCCGGTGACCGGTAGGTCCCCACTCGCGGGCAAACCCTTTGAGCCCCTCCCAGGTTGAGGCGCCGGCCCAAGAGGACGATCCCCCGCACCATGGCCAAGAGAGATTACTACGAGGTGCTCGGGCTTTCCAAGAGCGCGAGCCCGGAGGAGATCCGGAGCGCCTACCGGCGCCTGGCGCGGCAGTTCCACCCCGACCTCAACAAGGAGGACCCCAAGGCCGCCGAGGAGAAGTTCAAGGAGCTCTCGGAGGCCTACGAGGTCCTGGTCGACCCCGCCAAGCGGGAGCGCTACGACCGGGGCGGCTTCGCCGGCGTCGAGCAGGACTTCGGCCCGGGCGGCTTCCGCTGGCAGGACTTCCGCCACGCCGGGGATGTGGAGGACCTCTTCGGGGACAACGAGTTCCTCCGGCAGTTCTTCCAGCAAGGGGGCATGGGGGACCTCCTGGGAGGGCTCTTCGGCCAGGCTTACGTCACCCGGGGCGCTCCGACGCGCGGACGGGACCTCGAGCTGACCCTGCGGGTACCCCTCTCGGACGTCGTCCGGGAGTCGACCCAGACGGTCGAGATCCTCCGGTCCGACCGTTGCCCCGACTGCGAAGGGACCGGAGCCGAACACGGTCGCGCGCTCGAGGTCTGCAAGGAGTGCGGGGGCCAGGGGCAGGTCCGCCGGACGCGCGTCCGGGGAGCCACCCAGCTGATCTCCATCGTGCAGTGCCCGACCTGCCACGGCGCCGGCAAGGTGATCCTCAAACGCTGCCCCACCTGCGCGGGGACGGGAAGCGTCCGTCGGCCGCGCAGGCTCGAGATCCGCATCCCCCCAGGCATCGAGGACGGGACCGTCCTGCGCGTCGCTGGAGAGGGAGAGGCCGGTACCGGCAACCGGCGGGGGGACCTCTACGTCCACATCGTCGTCGAGCCGGTGAAGGGGATCGACCGGGAGGGACGCACCCTCTACAGCGAGGCCACCATCGACCTCTCCCAGGCCCTGCTCGGGGCCCGGGTGAGCCTTCCTTCCCTCCGCGGGCACGTGGAGGTCACCGTACCCCCCGGGACGCAGCCCGAGGCCACCCTGCGCCTCCGGGGCGAGGGTCTTCCCCCGGTCGGGGGAGGGGAGCGGGGGGACCATCTGGTCAAGGTGCACGTCCGCCTGCCGACGAGCCTCAGCACGGCGCAGCGGGAAGCGGTCCGGGACCTGTTCGGGGCCCCTTCCGGGGAGGCCGTGACCCGGGAGGAGCGCGCACGGGGTGGGCTCTTCGGGCGGCGGAAGGGCTGATGGCCGGCCGCGACCCGGCCCCTCCGCAGGCCGAAGGAGGGCCTCCGGTCCCGCTCCAGCACTACTTCTCGGAGCGGCCCCAGGTCGGACACCGCCGGCGGACCCTGCGGTTCCTCTACCGCGGGAGGGTGCTCACCTGTCTCACCGACCGCGGGGTCTTCGCCTCGGAGGGGCTCGATCCCGGCACCGCGCTCCTCATCGAGAACATGCTCGTCCCGGAACGCGCGGAGGTGCTGGACGTCGGTTCCGGGTGGGGGCCCATCGGTCTCGCGGCCGCCGTCGCCGCCCCCCGGGGACGAGTGGTCCTCGTCGACCCCAACCGGCGGGCGGTGAGCCTCTCCCGGGAGAACCTGGCGGCCAACGGGGTCTCCAATGCCGAGGTCTTCCGAGGGTCGTTCTTCGCTCCCGTGGAGGGACGGCGCTTCGACCTCGTGGTCTCGAATCCCCCGTACCACCTGGGACGGGCATCTCTCGAGCACTTCTTCTCCGAGGTTCCCGTGCATCTCAAGCCCCACGGCCGTCTCCTCCTGGTGGGGAAGGGGAGCCAGGGGGCGCTGTACTACCAGCGCCGCCTGGGGGAGATCTTCGTCCGGGTGGAGATCCTCGCCCGGGGGGGCGGATACCGGGTGCTCGAGGCCTCCGAGCCTCGGTCGCGGCCGGACCCCTCCCGCGGGCCGGACTCCCCGGGGAGCCGCCCGCCGGACGTGGCCAAGAGTTAAGTAGCGAACCCGGGTGGGCGACGCGCTCCGCCCGGCGGAGCCATCGCAAGGAGGAACGACGCCCCCCAAGCCCAAGGACGAGGAGAAGCCCTCGTCGAAGACGAACGCCGAGCCGGCCTCCGGCGCGGAGGAGAAAGGCGGCAAGAAGGGCAAGGGGGGGGAGAAGAAACCCTCCGGCAAGGGGGCTCCCGCGAAGGGCCCGGCGAGCCTGTCGGGCAAGGAGAAGCTCATCGCGAGCAATCCGGACTTCCGCTACATCGTCCGGATGGCCAACACCGACCTTGACGGGAAGCGGGCGGTGGTCCTGGCGCTCACCGGGATCCCCGGCGTGGGTCTCCGGGTGGCCGAGGCGGCCGCCAACTTCATCGACGTGGACCCGACGCAGATGCTCGGGGTCCTCCCCGAGGCGAAGACCGATGCCCTCGAGCAGATGCTCCTCGAGCTCGGGGAGCGCCTTCCCTACTGGATGCTCAACCGCCCCCGCGACCGCACCACGGGGGAGTCGCACCACCTGCTCGCGAGCGACCTCGAGACCAGCGTGCGCGACGATGTGAACCTGATGAAGATGATCCGTTCCTACCGGGGCATCCGGCACGAGAGGGGCCAGAAGGTGCGCGGGCAGCGCACCCGGTCCAACGGCCGAACCGGCACCGCCGCCGGCGTGGTAAAGAAGGCCGCGCAGGAGGCCGCCGGGGCCAAGAAGTCCGCCTCCGAGTCCAAGGGCAAGGAGGCCTCCTAGGCCCGGGTCCGCCGGTGGGGTAGTAGATGGGCGATCCGAAGTTCTCCCGCCGCTCGTACGAGACTCCCAAGCATCCCTGGGAGCAGGCCCGGATGGACGAGGAGCGTAAGCTCCTGCTCAAGTACGGGCTCAAGAACAAGCGCGAGCTCTGGAAGGCGCAAAGCCAGCTCCGGGACATCCGACGGCAGGCCCGTCTGCTCCAGGCCCGGGTGCGCGCGAAGCTCCCCCAGGCCGAGAAGGAGGCCGCGCTCCTGCTCGAGCGCCTCGCCCGGCAAGGGCTCCTCAACGCCCCCTCCCCCACGCTCGACGACGTGCTCGCCCTCACCGTGCCCGATCTGCTCTCCCGCCGGCTGCAGTGGGTCTCCTATGTGAAGGGGCTCGCCGGCTCGGTCAAGCAGTCCCGCCAGCTCATCGTCCACGGCCACGTGGGCTTCGGGGACCACCGCGTCACCCGGCCCGGGTATCTGGTCCGGCGCGACGAGGAGCTCCGCCTCGGCTACCACGAGACGAGCCCGCTCACGGACGAGGCGCACACCCTGCGCTCCGCGCTCCGGGAGAAGGCCCAGGCGGCGGAGACCGCCCCGCCGGAGATCCCGGCGGCCCCGGCGCCGGAGGGAGGGGCCTGATGGGGAAGATCGGCATCGCCCACATCTACGCCTCCTACAACAACATCCACATCCTGGTCACCGACATCACCGGGGCGGAGACCCTGGCGAAGGCGACCGGCGGGATGGTCGTGAAGGCGGCCCGGGACGAGTCGAGCCCGTACGCCGCCATGCGTGCCGCCGACCAGGTGGCGGGGGAGATCCGGGAGAAGGGCTACGACACCCTCCATATCCGCGTCCGCGCCCCCGGCGGCAACCGCTCCCGCTCCCCCGGTCCGGGGGCCCAGGCGGCCATCCGGGCGCTCGCTCGCGCCGGCATGACCATCGGCCGCATCGAGGATGTCACGCCGGTCCCGCACGACGGCACCAAGCCCAAGGGGGGCCGCCGGGGCCGTCGCGTGTAGGGAAGGTCCACGATCATGGAGATCACCATCCGCGAGCTGACCGACCGCCGGGCCCGTCTGGTCCTCGATGCGACCTCGGCTCCCCAGGTGAACGCGCTGCGCCGGGTCCTCCTTTCCGATGTTCCCAAGATGGCCATCGAGGAGGTGGAGTTCCACCTGGGCTCCATCCGCGACGAGGCGAAGGGGAAGGACTACGACTCCGCCACCAGCCTCTTCGACGAGTCCATCTCCCTGAGGATGGGGCTCCTGCCGGTTCCCACGGACCTCAAGCAGTTCCGCTTCAAGGACCAGTGCTCGTGCAAGGGGGAGGGCTGCCCAAGCTGCCAGATCGTCTACTCGGTGGACCGCAAGGGTCCCTGCACGGTCTACTCCCGGGATGTGGTCCCGCTGGGGGACCCCTCGCTCGCCATCCGCGAGCCGGACATCCCCGTGGTCCGCCTGGGCGCCAACCAGGCGCTGCTCGTCTACGCCACCGCCCAGCTGGGGACGGCCCGGGAGCACGCCAAGTGGCAGGTGGCCACGGCGGTGGGCTTCCACGAGCAGCCCCGGGTGAAGGTCGCCAGGGGCAAGGGGTGCACCGAGGCCTGCCTCAAGAACGTCGCCGAGGTCTGCCCGCCGAAGGTCTTCGAGATGAAGGACGGGAAGCTCGAGGTGGTGCGCGAGGACGACTGCATCTTCTGCCACGCCTGCGAGGAGGCCTGCGAGCACGCCAGCGTCACGGTGGGGGAGGACAACACCCGCTTCCACTTCGAGCTCGAGACCGACAGCTCCATGACCAGCCGGGAGGCGATCCGCTTCTCCCTCCAAGACCTCAAGCGGCGCTTCGACGAGATGCGCGAGAGCGTGCTCGCGATCCCCTGAACGTCGGTTCCGGATCCTGCCGGGTCCCCCAAGGGGCCGGGTCAAGCGCTGTTCACGGTCCTTTTAAGGTGACCCTGCCCCCTGCGGACGGGGAGGGGAGGAGGATGCCCGAAGGACCGGAGGGGGCCGGGCCCGGAGAGGAGGACGCCGAGCTCGCCCGGATCCGGGCCGAGCTCGCCGAGACCATCCGGATGTCCCAGGGCCACGCGCGCGACGTGAAGGGCGGGTTCCCGGTAACGGGGGTGGGTCCGCTCGTGGCGGAGCTCTCCGAGCGGGCCATCGCAGGCTTCTTGCAGCAGCACGAGCGCGTGGTGCTCGACCTGTGGGCTTCGTGGTGCGCCCCGTGCCGGGCGCTCTCCCCGATCGTGGAGCGCGTGGCCGCCCGTCTCAGCCCCACCGTCGCCTTCGGCAAGGTGAACACCGACGAGGAGCCGGCCCTGGCGGCCGGCTGGGGTGTCCAGAGCATCCCGACCCTGCTGTTCTTCCGCCAGACGCGCCTGGTCGACCGGGCGGTGGGGGTCCTCCCCGAGCGGGCCCTGGAGGCCCGGATCGTCCGCTCCCTGGAGGTCCCGCCCACCCACGGGGGGGCATGACGGAGCTCGCGTACTCGCGCGAGACCCCGGACGACCTCGAGCGGGCGGAGGCGCGCCTGGAAGCCGAGCTCAAGCTCCGCGGGTTCGGCATCCTGTCGGTCATCCCGATCCATCGGATCCTCAAGGAGAAGCTGGGGCTCGACCGACCCCCGCTGGTCATCCTGGAGGTCTGCTCCCCGAAGCAGGCGAGCGAAGCGCTGGAGCGCTCCGTGGAAGCCTCGCTCCTCCTCCCCTGCAAGATCGTCCTCACCCGGGAGGGGGACCGGACCCGGCTGATGGTCCAGCGGCCGGTCTCGATGATCCAGGCGATGCTCCCGGGCCGGTCGCTGGAGACGGTCGCCCGGGAGTCCGAGCGGGACCTCATGGCGGCCGTGGATGCGGCAGCGACGGGAGTTCCGCCCCCCGCGTGAGCCTCCTTCGGGGGGTCCGGCGGGAGGGGGCGATCAGTCTCTCGAGGGACCGACCGGCTCCGCGTCCTCGTCGTAGTCGGCCGGCGGGACGGGGGCGGCAGCGCTGACCGGGGCCGCCACGGGCACCGGTGGCTCGGGGGCGGGAGGGGCCGGTGGAGCCGCTTCGGGGACGGGGGGGCGGCTCTCGTTCCCGGGCTTACGCCGCAGGGAGAGGACCAGCACCGCCCCCACGAGCACGAGGAGGAGCACGAGCAGGGCGATCAGCCCCTCGAACCAGGAGAGGGGGAAACCGCTCGTGGTGGAGATCACCGGCGGCGAAGGGGGGACCGGGGCGGGGGCCGGGCGCGGGGGCGGGGACGGGACGGTGAGGCTGAGGACCGGGGAGGTGACGTGGGCCCCCTGGGCGTCGGTGACCTCCACCTGGACCTGCTCGGTGCCTCCCTTGAGGTCGGAGAGGGTGTAGGTCGCGCCCGAGCCCTGCTGCACGAGGCTCCCGTTGAGCATCCAGAGGAACTGGTAACCCGGGAAACCTCCCTGCGCGCTGGCCTGGAAGGTGGCGGAGCCGTTGAGCACCGCCGTGGCCGGCGAGACCGAGACCGAGAGAGCGAGCGGGGCCGCGAGCTCGATCTCCAAGGGAGAGGAACTGGCCGAGGCCCCCAGGGCATCGGTCACCGTCACGGAGACGTTGTAGAACCCCGCCTGGGACGGAGCGATACAGGAGAGCTCGGGGAGGTCCGTCGCCGCGCATCCGGGCGGGAGCCCTTGCCAGGCGTAGGAGTAAGGCCCGCTCCCGGCCTGGGGTGCCGCGGCGAGGAGGAACGGCGTCCCTGCCTCGACGTGCGTCGAGCTTGCGGAGATCTGGGGAGTGGCGAGCGCCTCCACCACCCGGACCGTGACCGGACTGGCCACTGCGAGGCGCCCGTCCGCGTCGGTCGCGTTGACCTGGATTAGCGAGGTTCCCGGAGTGGTGGGAGTGCAGAGGAGCGTCGGGGAGTCGGCCGGCGCGCACCCGGTGGGTAGACCGCTCCACGCGAAGGCGATCGGTCCCACCCCCCCGCTCGAGGAGGTCGTGAGGGTCAGCGGCTCGCCGGTCTCCAACAGGATCGCTGAGGCGAGCACGGGGGAGAGCCCGAGGGTAGGCTCCACCACTAGCGAGAGCGACCGGGTCACCTCACTCCCCAAGGAGTCGGTCACGGTGAGGGTGACCTGATAGGTCCCGGGGGCCGCGTAGGTGTGCGAGGGATCGATCTCGCTGCTCGTCCCCCCGTCGCCGAAGCTCCACGCGTAGGCGTAGGGAGGGGCGCCTAAGCTTCCCTGTCCGGAGAAGAGCACCGGCATCCCGGCCTCGGCGACCCCGGGGGTCGCGAGGAGGCTGGCCGCGAGGGTGCTGGTGAGCTCGACCTGGACGGTGGCGCTCACGGTGATGTTCTCGTAGACCGTGAACCCGAGCTCGGCGCTCAGGAGGGCGTTCACGACGGTGGAACTCTCGCTGGCCAGCATCGTGTAGTTCCCGGAGGCGCCGACCGGGAGAGAGGTAGGGCCGCAGTGGAACGTGGCCACGGTGGCGAGAATGCCGACGTTGCTGCTGCAGAGGACGAGGTCCCCCGGACCCCCGGAGACCGTCACCGGGGTCAGCGTGACCCCTCCCGAGGGGTTGTAGCTCTGGGGGAAGCCGGTCCCCCGGAAGGTGAGGTTCTGGCCCGGGGCGACCGTGGAGTTGTCCACGCTTAGGGTCGGGCGCACCTGGAATGCGTTCGCAGGGTGGGCATGGTCCCCGGAGCCTCCGACGACCTCGAGGTACCCGAGCCCGGCGATGGCCAGCGCGGGGACCATCCATGGGCAGTCGAAGCTCCCGTTGGTGGCGGTCGTACCGGAGCAGACGGGGACGGGCGCAACGAACGGGTCCTGCTCATAGACCCCCTCATAGTAGGCCGTGACCGACTCCCCGGCGACGAACCCCTGGGCCAACAGGGAGACATTGGAGAAGTCGTAGCCGAGGTACGCTCCCAGAGACACGCTCGGAACGACCGTGACAGAGACGCTGGCCGTCTCCGTCCCGTCGGTCGCCGTGAAGAGATAGCTCCCCCCGGGGGTGACCGGCACGGAGAAGGCGCAGGAGAAGTTCCCGTTGGGGAGGACGGTCCCCGAGCAGGCGCTGCCCGAGGTCCAGCTCACCTGGGCCGTGGCTCCCGGGGCGAACCCGGTCCCGTTGAAGGTGACGGATCCGCCCACGGGGACGGAGGAGGGGTTGGCCCGGAGCGAGGTCCCCACGCTGAAGGTGGTGATCGCCTTCACCCCCGAGACGTCGGTGGCGTTGATCTGATAGGTCCCCGGGCCGACGGGCGGGACCGTGACCGGTCCGCAGGTGAAGTTCCCGTTCGTGTCCGTGGGAAGCCCCTGGCAGGGGGGAGAGGAGAAGGTCCAGGCGGCCGGCCAGGTCACGCTCACGCTGCTGTTGGCGGTGAATCCGTAGCCGACCAGGCTTAGGGAGGTGGGATAGCTCCCGCCGCTCGGTACCGCGGTGAGCGTGGCGGTCACGGGAACGGTGGCCTGGGCGTGGTTCCCCTGACTGTCCCGGACGCTGAGCGTGTAGCTCCCCACCGGGTAGGCGAGGAGCGTCCAGGAGCAGACGAAGGAGCCGACCTGGTTCGTGGTGGAGGGGCAGGAGGGCTGGCCCTCATGGACGTAGTACGCGCCGGAGAAGGCGACGCTCAGGACGGAACCGCGGGCGTACCCGCTGGCGGAGAAGACGACGGTGGTGCCGTTGTGGGCGACGGTGGGGGAAGGGTCGATCGAAGGACCGACGGTCAGGGTGGCCGTGGCCTTGAGCCCAGGCGCGGAGGTGGCGTTGAAGGAGTACGCACCCTGCGGCAGGCCCCCGCCCACGCGGTAGGTGCAGACGAAGCCCCCGGTCGAATTGACCGTGCTCGGGCAGTTCACCGGAGCGACCGAGCGGTCGATCCATCCGGAGAAGTTGGTGCTGAGCGCGGCCCCGGGCAGATAGCCGGTGCCGTTGAACCAGACGTGGGTACCGTTCACGGCGGAGGCGGGCTGGACGAGGATGGAGGGAAGGTGGAGCCCGCCGATCTGGACCGTGGGCAGGTTCCCCCCGGGGGGAAGGTAGCGCGCCCGCACCCAGTTGAGGTTGAGGTCCATACTGGGGAAACCGGCGCTCACCGTGGAGAGCCCGCAGGGCTGGACCGTGGAGGTGCTGTTCAGGGGGTTGGCGTCCCGGGTGTAGTTGAGGGTCCCGACGCTCCCGCCGCTGTAGAGGTTCGGCGAGTTGCGGGCGGTGAAGTTCGTCCCTCCCGCCGAAGCGTTGTAGTAGAGCCCGGCGTACGCCCAGGAGCTGGAGGAGGAGCCGAGGCCGCTGGTCTGGTTGACCTCCAGCCCGTGCTCGGTCTCGGTGAGATAGGTGAGCGTGCCGAAGTAGCCATCGTGGTCGTCCGCCGAGGCGTTGATGTTGGCCCCGTGGAAGTGGGGGATGCAGACCCCGGCGACGCCCGCCGAGGACGAGGGGTCGACGTTCTGGAAGCTGGACTCGACCACGAGGGGGGAGTTGGACAGGCGCTTCTGGAGGAGCCAGTAGCCCTCCCCTCCCAGGGGATTGATCATCGTGACCGCCGAGGCGTTGATGGTGATCGCGCCGTCGCTGACCGGCTGGGAGGTGGCCAGGCTCACGTTCACGAGGATGAAGTCCGAGGCCGGGCTGTTCCCGTTGACGTACGCCGGGAAGACCCGGGCGCCGTTGTCGAAGCGGCCGTAGCCGTTCGGCCCGGCCCCGACCACGGAGAGCGAGGGAGCCTCCCCCCAGTCGTTGTTGTCCCCCAGATTGTAGTCCCCCATCGGAAGGATCCCCAGGAGGACGGTCTGCGAGCCCCCCAGCGCGATGGGGGCAGAGAGGTTGAGCCAGACCTGAGAGTCGGTGGACGCGCTGGAGGCGTTCGACTCCAGCCAGGCGGGGATGGCCGTGCCGTTCGGATAGAGGAAGATCACATTGGTGAGGTTGGCGTCGAGCAGCGACTGGTAGAGGCTGAAGTCGACGGTCACGTTGACATCCGTTCCCGCCGGGACGGGGGATCGGGCCGCCGTGAGATGGATCGGGACGAAAGCCGCGAGGCCGGCCGGGGGCGGACCGAACACCGGGGTCGGCCCGGAGAGGACGGACAGGGAAGAGCCCACGGGCGTCCCGGCCGCTCCCGGCGAGTACACCGCGACGGTCCCTAGGGCCGAGACGATCAGGAGCAGGGCGACCAGGAAGGAGAGGGGGCGGACGATCCGGTGAGCGGGGGGGGTGTCATCTCTCGGGCGGACCGGTTCGGGGGGAACCATGGAATTTCATCCTTGGACCCCCCATATGAATCCTTCCTCGGCGATGCGGCCGCGAGGGCCGCGGGGTGCGCCGCCCCTCGCGGGAGACCGAGCCGGGATCGGACTGGGGCCCGCGCAACGGAGCCGAGGGGCGGGAAGGGGGGGGAAGGGGCGGACGGGGCTCGGCCCCGGTGGTTCGGGTCTTCATGGGCCCGGAGAGATTTGAACTCTCGACCTCCCGGTTATCAGCCGGGCGCTCCAGCCGGTCTAAGCTACGGGCCCTTCGCCGGTCGAAGGGCAACGGCTAGCCCTCTTAACGAGTGCGAAAGGGCCGCGTGGGGGCCGGCCCCCCGAACGCTTATCGAAGGGCGCCAGCTGCATCCCCGGCCCCATGACCACTCCCTCCTCCAAGCCGACCCCCCGGCGCGGGATCGCCGACACCCTGGCCCAGGTGGCCGGGGGGGCGGTCGAGCAGCGACTGCTCAAGGAGATCCGGGCCGGTCCGGTCCCCCGCCATCTTGCGATCATCATGGACGGGAACCGGCGCTACGCCGAGAGCCACGGGCTCGAGCGGGAGCAGGGCCATCTCCGGGGGAAGGACAAGCTCGAGGAGCTGCTCGACTGGTGCCTTGAGGTGGGGCTGCGGACCCTCACGGTCTATGCCCTCTCCACGGAGAACTTCCACCGGGAGCGCGCGGAGGTGGAAGAGCTCATGCGGCTCTTCGAGGAGAACTTCCGCCGCATCGGGGACGACCCGCGCGTCCACCAGCATCAGATCCGGGTACGGGCCCTCGGGAACCGGGCCCTCCTTCCCCCGCCGGTGGTCCGGGCCATCGAATACGCCGAGATGCGCACCCAGGGCTACGACCAGTACCGCTACAACATCGCCCTTGCCTACGGAGGGCGCGAGGACATCCTGCAGGCCATCCGGACCATCGCCACCGAGGTGAAGGAGGGGAAGCTCAAGCCGGAGGAGATCGACGACCGGGTCGTTTCCTCGCGGCTGTACACCCAGGACCTACCGGACCCCGACCTCATCTTCCGGACCTCTGGGGAGGAGCGGATCTCGAACTTCCTGCTCTGGCAGTCGGCCTACGCCGAGCTCTACTTCTGCGACGTGCTCTGGCCCGGGCTGCGCAAGCTCGACTTCCTCCGGGCGATCCACGCCTATCAGCTGCGACGGCGCCGCTACGGAACGTGACGACGCTCGTCACCGGGGGGGCCGGCCCCGGCTACCGGAGCGTCCCCCCGCGGGACTGGTGGAGGACCGAGGGGAGCTTCTTCCTGCTCTCCGAGGGACACCGGGCCGCCCGGGAGGCCGAGCGGGCGGTAGACTTCCTGGACCGCGTGGTAGGACTCTCCCCCGGGGAGAAGGTGCTCGACCTGGCCTGCGGCTGGGGTCGGCTCGCCCTTCCGCTCGCCCGGCGCGGCTGCCTGGTGCTGGGGGTGGACGTCTCCCACGTGGTTCGGTTGGGGGGGGAGGCCGCGATCCGGGAGGGACTTCCCGTGGGCTTCCTCCGGGCCGATCTCCGCCACTGGCCTCTGCGCGGCTCCTTCGATCTGGTGCTCCTCTGGGCGATGAGCTTCGGCTACCTCTCCGAGGAGGAGGATCTCGCGCTTCTCGCCTCGGCGGCGGGGGTCCTGCGGCCGGGCGGGCAACTCGTCCTCGACCTTCATCACCCTCCCTGGTACCGTCGCTACGCCGTGGGAGAGCGGGTCGAACTCGTCCCCGGGGGGGTCCTGCATGACGAGGGCCGCTGGAACGAGCGGGAGCACCGCTTCGAGGTGCTCTCCACCCTCGCCTCGGGCGAGGGGAAGGTCCGGGCCCGGCAGTTCCACTCCTTCCGCGAGTATCTTCCCGGGGAGGTCGCCATCCTCGCTCGGAAGGTCGGGCTCCGGATCATCGCCACCTACGCCGACCTCCGGCCGGACCCGAGACTCCCGGGCCCGGAGGACTCGTCCTACCAGGTCGTCCTCTCGCCCCGGGCCCGCCGCCCGGGGGTCCCCGGGCCCCGGAGAGGCCCTATCCCGACCCTTCCGTCCCCGCGGTCCGAGAGCTCGCCCGGGCCTTCCTTCCCGCGACGTAGTAGGCGACAAGCAGGCCGACCTCGGTCCCGAGCACCGTGAGGGCCCCCACCCCGGTGACGGGCCAGAGCAGGAGCGGGAAGAAGACCACGAGCCCGAAGAGCCCCGTCAGGAAACATCCGTAGGCGAGGAGGTCCAGGGAGCTCCCCTCCTCGGCGAGGCCCCCGGCCATCTCGAGGGAGGAGAGGACCCCGAAGACGCTGACCACGGCCACCACGGCGATGAGCGTGACGAGGGCCGAGAAGTAATCCGGTCCAGAGAACGGTCCGAGGGGCTGGTGGAACGGGCCCGGGGACCCCAACAGGAGCATGAGCGAGGTGAGGGCGAAACCGGCGAAGAGCCCCAGCACGATCATCGACTGCTGGTGGAGGACACTCTCCGTCCCCCCGGGGCCGGAAGGTCCGGAACCTGGCTTCGCCGCCATTCGACGGGGCCCCCGAGCCCTCCGGGGGATAAGGGCTGGCCCCCTCACCGCGGACCCGATCCCTGGCAGCGACTTCTCTTCGTCTCCCGGGGGTGCCGTCCCTTCCGGACCCGGGGGGAACCCGACCCGATGTGGCCGCTGACCTGCACCTCCCGACCGAGCCCAACGGGTTTATCACCGAGCACCAGTGCGCGAAGGAACGAATCCCATGGTTTCTCGGCTCTCCAAAGTTCACCTACCGATTGGAACGCCGCGTTTGACGCTCCGACTCCCCGCGGCGAGCGACCTGCCCTTTCTCCGGCGGAGCTTCCGAGATCCCCGGACCGCCCGGGCAGCCGGGGCCGCGATGCACTCTGCCGCGGAGAGGAAGGACCCTGCCCTGATGATCTCCCGGACGCGGCGCGAGTACCGAAGGGGGGAGCATCTCTCCCTCTCCGTGCTCCTGAGGGACCCCCCGGTCTGCATCGGCCGGGTAGGCCTTCGGGGGTTGGACTGGACGTGGCAGAAGGTGGAGAGCCTCTCCTACTGGATCGACCCGAGGTACTGGGACCAGGGCTATGCGACCGAGGCCTCCTGGCACCTCTGCGAAGCTGCTTTTCGTGAGCTCGGGATGCGACGCATCGCTTCGTCGGCCCTCGACCGGAACCTCGCCTCGCTCGCGGTCCTCCAGCGGCTCGGGTTCGTACGGGAAGGGCGGGAGCGGGAGGCGGTTCGCGTGAAAGGCAGGGTCATGGACATGGTGCTGTTCGGGATCCTCGAGCGAGAGTTCCCCTCCTGGGAAAGGGTCTCCCAAGGGCGAGGCACCCCCGTCCGCCCCCCTGACCTGCGATCCTGAGGGCGCGGACGACCTCAGTTCCGAACTTCCAGTCCGTGTCGACCGGCCGACGGACGGAGTAACGGAGGGGCGCCGGTGAGCCGACCCATCGGCGTCCAGGGGCGATGGGCAGGCTCTCTCGGGCCACCTGGCGGGCACCCCCCGCAGGTGGGAGCCCGGGAGCCACGGGGCCCGGCGCAGCGCGGGCGCCGGCTACGCGGCGAGCGTGTCCGCTCGGCCCCCTTGCCCCTCCCGTCTCAGATCCGGCTCCAGAGGTCCACCAAGACGCGGAGCTCTCGTCCGCCTTGGTCCCGAGTGCCCTCCCAGTCCCGGATGCACTCCTCCCCCAAGGCGGTGAGGCGATACGGGAGAGAGCGGCCGGCTCCCCCGTCCGCACGCTCGATGTAACCCCGGAGCTTCAATTCCTTGAGGGCGGGGTAGATGGCGGCCGGGCCGGGGGACCACGCCCCCCCGGTGCGCCGGGAGAGTTCCCGCATCAGTTCGAAGCCCGTGCTCGGCTTTTCCTTCAACAAGCGGAGAAGGGTGGGCCGCAGAAGGCCCGGAGGGATGAACCGGATCCGGAAAGGCCCACAGCAGCATCCCGGGGACGGGCCCGTCCTTGCGGGCCCGGACGCTCCCTGCACCACGTCAATGGGGGGAGGACGTGCTCGCGATCTCGAGCCGGTGGCGAGCCCGTTGGAGCTCCTCCTCGAGATCGGTCACGTACTCTGACAGCTCGCTTCGTTCCATCCGACCCAACGAGGGGCGTTGGATCTCCAGTCGCCCCATCCCCGCCGACCCGCAGCAACTCTCTTCCGCTGCGCTGGGCCCGCCACAACCACATCCCCCGCCGCCGCCGTGCCCCCGCCCTTGCCTGCAGTTCTCGCACATCTGTCGCACCAGTATCAGTACTGATATAATGAGTATATATAACGTGCACCGGCGAGCTCCCCCGCCCCCTGCTCGCCTCTCAGCCGGCTAGAGCCGCTCCGGGGCTCTCCGCTTCCACTCGTAACCAGCAGCGCCCTATTGGCTGCGGCCTGGCACGGGGAGAGATTGTACCCCCGGGGCGCTGCCCTCCGCTGGCGAGAAAAAAGGTTTCATTGGCCTTGCAGTTCACCTAGCTAAGAGATTCGACCGCCGAAGCTGTCTCGGGGCACGCGCAAGGAGGCTCGCGGGACACGCGATCTCGGGGGCTCCCCTCGGTGGCCTTGGGCTCCTCTCCTATGCGTGGGGGGCTCTCCTGACGGGTGCTGGGGGAGAGGGCGCCCAGGGTGGTGGGTGGGTGCGGGGGGTGCGCCCAGAATTAACTCCTGTGCACTACAATCCGGCGGAGGTTGCGTCTGTTTTATAAGATCGGA